>JBILOD010000189.1:0-7362 GCA_044374645.1 Pseudobdellovibrionaceae bacterium
AAATACCGCTAAGGTTCGACGCGCCCTTTATGCAATCCTGCAGGTTGAAGATCAACAAGTGTTGTTTATCAATACGGATCATGACGTAGGATTTTTCAATACAGGCTACCTGGAGCGTCGCAAGAATGTGCAAAGTCTCTTGAAGGGTCTGAAGCAAATCGCCTTTAATGGTCCCATGGTTTTAGTCGGTGATTTTAATACGGCCGATTCCGCCCTCAATTGGAGTCGTGGATTGAAGGGCGAGGATGAAGTTCGTCTGACCCATGGCGACTTGGCGAACGCTGATTGGACGTCCGCGGTGTCGGGTGAGGAGTTGCCATTCACACTGAAGCGGTTTGGGATTCAGCAACAACTAGACCATTTATTTTTCAAACATATCAATAAGGTCAGCCAATGGCACCGTTTGAATGATCGACGCGGATCTGATCATTTTCCGATCTTTGTGGAACTTCAGCTCGATTCAAGCAACATAGGACTCTGATGATACCCACTCAAGGGCATCCGTTTGATCGGAAGGACGTCTAGGCGGCGTTTGTGCTTTTCATAGTGAGATTCACTCCATCAAGAGAGAGGCGGTATCCTACGCCATAGATCGACTTTAGAATATTGCCATAGGGAGTGAGTTTCTTACGAAGCAAAGACACTTTTGCGTCCACAGTGCGATCGATGACATGAGTTGACCCGTGGTTCCATACGGACTCAAGGATTTTATCACGAGTGATGATTTCTTCAGGATGCTTCAAAAAATACACCAGGAGTTTGAATTCAGAACTGGTGAGATCCACAGGATGTTTGTTGTTTTCAACATTAATCCAGGCGGTGAGAGTGCTTTGTTCAACTTCAATGGGGCCAAACTTCAGGTGCGAGTCTTTGTCCTGTGAGGATGTGCGGCGAAGCAGGGCCTCTACACGAGCTTTGAGCTCGAGGTGGTTGAATGGTTTGGCCACATAGTCATCGGCTCCCAATCCAAAACCGGTGAGGCGATCGTTAATATCTGAACGGCTTGTGAGAAACAAAATCGGAGTGTTGCTGTTGGTCTGCGAGAGTCTTGCGATTTTACAAAGTAGCATTCCGTCGCCATCTTCAAGCTGCACGTCCAGAACGATCAGGTCAAAACGTTCTGATTTAATGGCAGCGGAGCCGTCTGTTTGGCTCTTTAAGATTGTGATGCTGTAATCACGCAACAAACTCTTGAGAATGAGTTGATGGATATCACAATCTTCAACCAGAAGAACCCTTTTTTCCTGCATAAGAACCACTCCTCGGAAGGAAATAATCAACTACAGTTTATTAACAAGGAGTTGTGCGGGCTACAGAAAGAAGTGCGTGACCCCCTCAAAGGCGACAAAGGCCTAGAATTGGACTTATTAAGTAAGCTTTAGTGTCCTACTTGCCTCTCTGGGAGCGATGAAAACAATGGGCTCCAATATTGAGATCGAAATGTTCAAATCCAATCTCCGAAAACTCAGGACCATGGAAGCTAAGGCTAGGTGTGGCGGCCTTTTGTAAATAGAGTTTAAGCTCCATTTGATAGCTTTCAATCTCTCCCATGCTATTTTTCACCGGAGCGACCTCAAACCAAATATCCTTCGTTTCGTCACGATAGATATGTGACTTCTTTTGCCAATCAGGCAGAAATACGACGTTGACGACATCTCGAAAAAGACCGTCTCTATTTTTCTGAGTGACAGAACATATATACTCAAAATTGAGATCGTCATGGGCCAAGCCAATCGACGAAAATCCTAAAAAATTAAACATAATACCTGAAAGCAAACAAATCAAAAACTTCATCAGAGACCTCCCTGCAAACTAATATGCAGACTAATGTGTAGACTAAATTTTCTTAATAAATTCGGATTGAGGAAATCGAACCTGCGCACCCCAAATTCCGGAGGGGTCTGCTTTGCCGACGGAGATCACCATCGTTACTTTAGAAGAACAAGTCTTGTTACCAATCACTTTATTGACGCGCACTTCATCGAAACCCTCCATGGGGCAACAGGCAAAACCTTGATTGTAAATGGACAGCATAAGGTTTTCGCAGGCAAGGGCCGCAGATTTTACTGCGACCATGGTGAGGTCACCTCGTGTGGCTGGGCCTCGGGGAACGGGTTTAAATAGGCCCATGATATTAAATAGAAAATATTTAATAATGCCAAAAAGATTGAGCGGGCCATAAGTATACATCAATGGGACTAGTTTTTCGTAGTACTTCAATGCGCCCGCATTAGCCTTGTTGGCGCGGAGAACTTCTAACATTCTCCGGCTATGCTCTCTCCAGTCAGACCAATCGGCGACGACTACGACGAGTTCTTGGGCGGAGGTTGCCGCGGACTGACCTAGGCAAGCTTCGGCCAAGGCCTTTTTCTTTTCCGGCGAACTCACCCAATAGAACTTCCAAAGCTGCATATTCGAAGAATTGGGGGCAATCAGGGCTTCATCCAAAGCGCGTTCAATGACGGCGGCAGGGACTGGTTCACTGGTGTATTTGCGGCATGAGCGCCGAGCACGAATAACGTCACTAAATTCCATTTTACAATTCTCCTCTTAAAAACTGAGCATCAAAGGTTTCGGGTAGCATTTCCGCGAGTGTTCGGGTTTTCATTATGGTCTTGCCATCGCTCCAATGGATGAGCGTGTTAGGACCTCCAAACTCGCTGATCACCTGACGGCACATCCCGCAGGGAGGCCAAGGTGGAACAGAAGGGCTGATCACCATGATTTCTTGGATGCGCCGGTGGTGATTTTCAGAAATGCCTTTCCAAATGGCCACGCGTTCGGCGCAAACAGTGGCGCCGTAGGACGCATTCTCGATATTGCAACCACTTGAAATACTGCCATCACTCCAGAGAACGCTGGAGCCGATGCATTTTGTGGAATAGGGGGCATGGGCTTGAGTTTGAGCGGTCAAAGCGGCCTGCATGAGTGGTGATGAATCCATGGTGTCCTTTCGTAGCAGTAGGCTAGAGCAGTGTAAATTGCTCGTCCCTCAGAATGCTAAACAATTTCAATAAGGGCAAGCCGATGATGCTCTCATAATCGTGTGCGTGGATTTCTTCAAAGAGTAAAAGCCCCTTTTTTTCTAACTTATAGGAACCAGCACAATCTAAGGGGAGGTCTGCTTCGATATAACGGCGGAGTTCGGCTTCAGACCAGGTGCGCATGACCAGGGATACCACTTCGGTGTGCGCCCAGGCTCGGTGAGGTGCATGGATATAGAGCGAAGTGACGAGCTGATGGGTTTTGCCTTGGAGGGACAGCAATTGTTCGAGTGCTCGCTCTTTGGTTTTTGGTTTTCCGAAGATAGCCCCTTCGAATTCTAGAACTTGGTCACTTCCAATGATGTAGGCATTTGGGTAGAGGGCTTTGAGACTTTCAGCCTTCGCTTGGGCCAGCTTGCGAGTGAGATCAGTTCCCGACAGATTTGGATCTTTCAGTTGGTCTTCGTCGCAGAGTGGAGCGACGGCCTTGAACGGCACTTGGCGCGCCTCTAAGAGTTGGCGTCGATAAGGCGATGTGCTGGCAAGAATCAATTCCATGGGTGCGGTCCTCCCTAGGGTTTGTCTATGGCATCCCGCTGATGGGAAATCAATTGGTTTTCAGGATCGCGTTTTTTGGCGCAGCTGTGAAAGGCTTCCATTCTTATGGTGGGTTTTATCGCAAATTATTAAGCTTTTGCTGACATTTAGAATACAAATTGAGGCAAAAGGGTATTATAAGGCCCCCTGGAGATGTTTGACATGGATTTTGAGAAAAACATAGATGCACAAGTTCTGACCTTGCCTGATATCGCTCGCGAAACTCGCGTGGAGCTAACAGGGACTCTTGATCGTGTAGGCATGATGGAAATTGAAGTTCCTGTATTGTTGGCAAACACTAAAGGAATTCCATTTCAAGTTCCAGCGCGTGCCAATGCCTTTGTGAGTCTGGATGACCCTAAAGCCAAGGGTATTCATATGTCGCGCCTTTTCTTGCAGCTCCAGGAGGGACTTGCCTCAGGGCCATTGTCATTCACTTTGCTGGAAGATTTGCTGACTAAGTTTATTGAAACTCACAAAGAGTTGAGTCGATCTAGTTCTATCAATATTGCCTTTGATTATATGGTAGAGCGGCCGGCATTAAAGAGTCAAAACAAGGGGTGGCGCTCCTATCCTATAGTGTTATCAGCCGTTTTATCGGAGGGTCAAGTTTGCTTCGATTTACAGATGCAGATCACCTACTCCAGCACCTGTCCATGCTCTGCGGCACTCGCTCGAAAGTTGATTCAGGATCATTTTTTAATGGAATTTAAATCAGAAACAATTTCTCGTGAGGAAGTCCATCAATGGCTTGGCACCACTCGTGGCATCTTGGCGACCCCTCATTCTCAGCGCTCTGAAGCTCACGTGAAAATACGCTTTGACGCGGCAGCTGATGCTGATGCTCCCGCTCACTGGTTGAAATTGATCGATTTGGTGGAACAGCGATTAGGAACTCCGGTTCAGGCCGCTGTAAAGCGTGAAGACGAACAGGAGTTCGCATTGTTGAATGGTCAGAATTTAATGTTTTGTGAGGATGCTGCACGCAAAATTAAAAATGCTCTATTGGAACAAACATTTGTGGATGATTTTTTGGTCCGCGTGAGTCACCTTGAAAGCCTCCATCCACACAATGCTGTGAGTATCGTCACCAAAGGGATTAAGGGCGGCTTTCAGCCTTAATTTGGTTGCATCTTTAAAAAAGGTTGGTGCTAGACTCGTGATCAAGTGTGGCTGTCACCACAACAGTCAAAAAAAATGATGTTCGCTTTTGAGAAAGGCCACACTAGATTCATCAAACACGGTCGATTTAATGGGATTGGAGAATTCTCTCCATTCTTTCCAAGCGCGTTTTGAAGTCAGCCGTTTCTTTCTCAGATTTTTCAGTTTTCTCTCTGAGGACTTCATTTTCTAGTTTTATGCGTTCTAATTCGTCCCATATTTTCTTGTTTTCATTCTTGATGATTGCGTTTTCTGCCTTTAGTAAATCCATTTCATACTGAGTTTCGATCTGCTCTGATTCTAATGCTTTGAAACTTTGGTAGAGTGATTTGATCGATTCAACGATCGGAGCGACAAGGTTTGCATAGATCATAGATTTAAAACCATTTTCATCGGTAACAACAACTTCAGGATAAACCGTCTCGACGTCTTGTGCGATAAATCCAATTTGGTTTTTGTTTTTGACATCGTTGTTGAAGACGTAATTCACGCCTTGCAGTTTTAAAATTTTGGAGAGCGAATCATCGAGTGGAGTAATTGAATGTTTGAGGCGACGATCCGATGAGTGAGTCCAGCCGGAGGAGGTGTATTTACCAATGCTTGATCCGTTGTTAACCACAAGATATTCATCCGGAGCGGTTGTTCCAATGCCAAGCCTACCAATATTATCCAGTCGAAGCCTTTCTGACCCTACCGTGTACATTCTGATGTCACCCGATGCATCATTAGCCCTGAGATCAAGTCCAGCAACATTGGTGCCAGAGGAGAGCGCCAAACGATTTGGTAATGTTGCATGTGTGCTTGAATCCAAATTCAGAGTGCCGATGCCAGTTGTTCCGCCATCATTTTGAAGTTTCAGGCCTGCATAGGCGCCTGTTCCGGTTGTTGAATTGGTCACTTTCATCAGCGTTCCCGAGTCTTGGTTCTTGACGACTTCAAAAACGTCCGACGGTGCAGTGGTCCCGATACCGACGTTGCCGCGAGTTCCGCCCAAGATGATATTGCCGTTAGTGCTGGTTCCGGATAGAGGGCCACCGTCTATTTTGACATCACCACCATTAACATCCTTGGCCAAAATACCCGCTGCCAGCAGTGATCGCTATGTTACCTCCAGTGGTATTTCCAGAGTTCAGTCCACCGGTTCCCCGGATTTTAACGGGGTCTTTTAGCGATATCTAAACAAAAATTGTCCATCCGTTGATCCTGTGATTTGATCTTTTTACTACAAAACTTCATTTCACGCTGTGATCAAAGCAGAATGTCCAAACGCTGAAGTTTGTGTAGATCGCTTTCACCTTGTCCAAAAGGTCAATGAGGCTTTTGATAAAGTCCGTAGGACTGAATTCCAAAGGGCAAGGGAGAATCAAGATCAGTTTTCAAGAGATATGCTTGAACCACATAAGCGTTTTATTCTGGTTACTAAGGAAAAAGACCTCAGTAAAAGCGAGTTCAAACTTCTTGAAAAACTCCGCAGAATTAATGGTCCAATTCACACATCTATGTTGCTTGTGGAGTATTTTCATCGAGCCATGGACCATAAGACCATCAGGGCTTTTCGATCCACTCTTAAAACGTGGTATTTGGTTGTTAGAGAGTCTAAATTGGGGCCTTTTTTAAAGCTGGCTTCAACCATTAGAAGATACCGCAAGGCGATTGAGGCCTATATTAAATCAAGGCTCACTACTGCGGTCGCCGAAGGCCTCAACAACAAGATCAAAGTACTCAAAAGGACGGGATATGGATATTCGAAGGCACTTTCCTTTTGCCGTAAGATACTTCAACGGTGTGGCTATTTAAATCATCTATCGATAGACACTAACCAATTCTTTTACAAATGGCCACACCCCGCTTAAATCCGGAGAGGGGTTGGGAAAGGGATTGCCATTGTCACCCTGTTAGCAAAAAAAAGCCTAGTCCCCATTCTTCATAAATGTTTCTTTAAAAAAAAATGGAATTTGAAATTTAAATAAGAATTATAGAGGCTATTCAGAGAGCCGATGTTGGTAAATTCTTTTTTGGTCTTGGCATGGTTCTCGCATTGCAAATAATCGTAGGTTCTTTCCCCGTGAATTTGATGCAGTAGATTGATCAACTGTTGGATCATTGGGGTAGAGTGGTTTTAACTTAAAATGGGACATTAATAGAGAAGTTTTTCAAAAGGAATCTTGCTGTCACGTTAACTTTGGTATTTTTGGCAGCCATCGTACCAGCGACAGTACTGGGGAACCCAAATTTAGAGCCAGGCGAAATTTTTGAGGTTTCCTTTAGAGGAGATTCAAAAATATTTGGTGATGGAATAGATTTAAAACTTCTTGTTGAAAGGGGACCAGAAGGTTCTTCGGCCAATAGGATTTTGTCTTTTCGGTTTAATCAAAAGGTATACGGGGCATTTGAAATCCGAGATTATGCTGCACATTCAAACATTCCAGCTCAGTTCTCGATAGGATCCGCAATGACAGGGGTTGGTTTCAGCAAAGTGGAGGGTAATGACCTCTTTCGAATTCCACGGCCAAGATTTCTTCTGATAGACTGGACAAGCTATACAATTTATCTGTCTCGCTCGATTTTAAATATTCCGGAGCCGCTCGGCATGCCCCTTACTGTTACGAAGTTATCGCCC
>JBILOD010000191.1:0-7345 GCA_044374645.1 Pseudobdellovibrionaceae bacterium
TCTTGGGATTGTATATCTGTGGGCAGGCACAATCCTTTGGAGAAGAGGTAGCCTTTGCGTTGGTCGAGTTCAGGGTGCATCATTCCTTGCGGACATAGTTCGTCTTGATGAGCATCAACCATTTGTATGGCTGCTACAAAATCTTGTCCAATCTTATGCCAAAGACCCATTACGTGGTCGGGGCGAAGGCTTAAGAAATTCGGTTCTTTGTTAACAAGTTGTAATTGAGCTTGATAGTCAAGTTTAGACCACTCGTTAATGCTTGCAAGGTGTTCATAACCGTCCCAAGAGTAGCTGGTATAGAACGAGAGCGCGAGAATTTCACCGGCAGCGATTTGGCGTAACACCAGCAAGTCGGCACTGTTGATCTTGCGAGTGGCGATGTCCTTGGGGTTGCATTCAACACGAAAAATAGCTTCCTCGTCGGGAATGAGTTGGCAGGTTTTTCCCCATTCATCCTTAAGGTGTTCGTCGAATAGATAGGGATTCAAGTTAATGGCAAAATTCAATTCAGGATTGCTGAGTAAGAATTCTCGGAAGTAGTTTACAGCGTGTACATACTGACTGAGAAAGTTCTGTGCGGTAGCGGCATTGGTGATATCAGGCTTCCCATCCAATAGAAACTGCTTCAGTGGAGAATTTGGGATGTTATGAAGAGTCTCGTTAAACTCTTTCACATCACCGACTTTTTCAACCAAAGGTCGGATGCGAGCAAAAATTCCCCTAAGAACCATAAAGCGTTTTAGAAAGGCCTTATAGAATTGAGCCTTAGCTTGAGCGGGATCTTTTTCGAGCGCCATCGAAAACGTGCGATCGGCAAGCATAAAAGTATAGGGTGTTACCAGTTGTTCACCGGCGTCTGTAAGTTCAGGAGCAGCCATGTTTTTTTCAACAAGAATTGTGGCCTTTTCATTTTTATCTTTATTCTGGACTTCAGTCTTTTGTCTGGCTCTGAGGGTGCAAGCTGAAAATGCGAGCGAAAGCAGGCCTAGAAGAAAAAGGCGAAATATTAAATTTTGGTTTTTTGAATTCAAACTCATGAATCATCTCCTCGTTGGTCTTTTGGCACCAACAGTGGGAGCTACACTATGAGTCGGACTGTTTGTCTTCTAAGAAATGTAAATGGGTGGTATTTTGTAAATTTTGGTCAGAATTTTAATGAGGGACAAAGTAGTTCCTTCCACCAAACTGACAAAATTTGTACGCGATTTTTCGATGGCGCTTTTATAATGAGTCTTTGGGTAGAGGTTTATTCTTTGTGTTTTTATCAATGTGTGTTTCTATCATTCCGGGTACAATATAAAGAGTTCGAATCCTGTCAATGGCAGTCTGGCTCGAAAGAAGAGCATTTCGTTATGAATGCTAAAGCTTGGTAGCAAACCGAAAAGAGACCCATTCCGTGAAAGTTGTGTATCATCTGGACCTGGATTTAGATCAGCAAAGAGTTTTGTGCCAGCAGGAGTGCCGTCGGTCATCCATAGCTCGCGACCATGATTCAGATCATTACCTATGAAATAGAACTTGTTCTTTAAGACTCCCCATTGACTGTAATCGCTGTTCGAAAGATCATCGGACCCTCCTATTTCCATGGTAAAGTTGTTATTGGATAACCGAACAGTACCGCTGGTGGTTCCATCCGATTTCCAAAGGTCCCGGGTATTATCGGGATTATTACCGAAAAAATAGTACTGGTTTTGGAATACAAAAAATGCACGTGCGTCAAAATCTCCAGATCCTGGGTTGAAATCACCGAGGGATTTTGTGTTTACTGGCGTGCCATCGGTAACCCAAAGCTCATTCCCTGCCGCAGAAGTGGCTTTGAAAAGCCAAAGTTCCTGATTTGGGAACTGATAAAATCGGTGCTCAGTATAAACCGATGAGCCAGGTCCGGAATTGATGTCAGCGAGTCGAATGGTGCCTGTGGTGGTTCCGTCGGTGAACCATATTTCAGTGCCTTCATTAGCGCTTGTCGCCGTGAATAGCCAGCCGTTCTTTGATGGAATCCAAATGAAATTAGGGGGCAAAATGAAACTGTTCTCGATGCCAGGGTTAATATCCTTGAGTAGGAATGTTCCAGCGACGGTTCCATCGGTGCGCCAGATTTCGCGGCCAAAGCTATTGTGTGTCGCATTGTAGAGAGCAAAAGTATTGTTGGGTGCGGTCACAAGATGGGCTGGTGAACTTAACCCACCTGCGCCAGCCACGGAGTCCTTGAGCAGAGTGCTGCCAGCAACTGTGCCATCGGTGATCCAGAATTCGGTTCCGTTGGCGGCTGTTGAACCAAAGAATACAAATTTTCCATTAATCTCCTCGGTGCCGCTGATTGGCGTCATATTCAAAGAAGAGAAGGCGGTGGAAACTTTTTGAGTTCCAGACGGTGTTCCATCGGTGATCCATAGAGTTGGGGTCGTATAGGCAGCTAGGATCAGGTGGTTTGTAGGTCCAAATGGTCCAGCATCCTGGGGGTAGCTACGGTTGCCCGGATACATATCTGCTAATAACATGGTACCAGCAGGGGTTCCATCAGTGACCCAGGGTTCAAAGTCGGTCCCGTCGCTTGCGGCCTCAATAATGAGCCTCTTTACCGGGCTATCTATCTCCCCCCGAACAACGAAATTCTCATATGGGCTTGATCCAGCAGGCCCCGGTTTGATATCAGCTAAGAGTAAAGTTCCATTTGGCGTCCCATTGGTCACCCAGGGTTCAAGACCAAAAGCCGCAGTGTCAAAACTGAAGATAACCTTTCCATTAGGTAATTTAAAAAGATCAGTTTCACCACTAAGACTTGTACGGGCGCTACCAGCGGCTCCAGGTGTCGTGTCCACAAAGAGTTGAGTGCCATCAGCAGTGCCATCTGTAACCCAAATTTCCCATCCGTGAGTGCCGTCATTGGCCATAAATAAAACTCGTTGACCAAACGCCATCTTGGAGGACTCTCCAGGAAACGAAAGCACTCCATCGGCTTTGCCTGGATTAATGTCTTTAATCAAAAAAGTTCCTGCAGGAGTGCCGTCAGTCTGCCAGAGTTCACTTCCGTGCTGAGCATCTTTTCCGATAAAATAATGGATCTCACTGGCGGAAGTTGGAAAAAAATGAGCAACTGCCATACAGCCGGAATTTGGAAAGAGGTCTATGAACTTCAATGTTCCCTCTTCTTGTCCATCGGTTGTCCATATTTGATTACCCCAAGTTCCATCATCAGCTGTAAAGAGCAGGCTGTTGGCAAATTTTGTAAATTGATTGGGGTAGGAATCTTCTGTAGGTACTTGGGTTGTGGTTAGTGATGTGCCTTCGTAGGTCAGATCGCTCCAGCCAAGTGAAGCTCCTCCAAGTTCTTGGTTGACGGCTGAAAAGAAGAAACGATTGGGTGAGCCTCCTAGCCCAGGTGTCGCCAATATATTCTCAGGCGATGAACCTTCGAGTCCATCAACAAGATCAATGAAGAGAGTGGTGCCCGAGGAGGTGCCATCGGACTGCCAAAGCTCAAACCCGTGCTGACCATCATTGGCAACAAAAACGAGTTTATTGTTTATCTTCCTAAAATTATGGGGCCAGCTTGAGTTTTCACCGAGATAAATGTCCTTGAGCAGGTAAGTTCCAATGTTTGTTCCATCGGATCTCCAGAGTTCTGTTCCTTCATTCGGGGTGTTTGTATAGAAATATAGAATATCATTAAGGACTATAAAGTTTTTGTTACGTTCAAACGTGGCACCGTGAGCCGCGCCAAATGTGGAACCAGCGGGGCCTGGAGTTATGTCTTTGATAAGTGATGTGCCTAGGCCAGTTCCATCGGAGATCCACAATTCCATCCCATTTGCTGTTGAGTTTGCAGTAAATACCACTTTGTTGTTGATGCATGCAATAGGGCTAGCTTTGCTGGATGGACCAATCGAAGGGATCTTTTTTACGATGGAGGTGCCGGCAGTGGTTCCATCTGAAACATAGAGTTCATCCGTGGTGCTTTGGTTGGTCCAATCTTCCGTTCCCATAAAGAGCTTTCCATTGCATTCAATAAAAATGCTGGGTTTACTCCATACAATACCAGGTGAGGTATCAAGGACCATGCTTGTTCCTGCTGGGGTGCCATCTGTTTTACAGAGTTTATTCATAAACTCGCTTTGACTGCAATTTCCTGAAAAATAGAGATTATTGTTAAACAAAATAGGCTTGGTTCTTGAACTCGATGATCCAGGATGATATCCGGAGTATAAAAGGACAGTGCCACTATTTGTTCCGTCGGTCGCCCATAGTCTCGAAGCCATGGAGGTCCGATTGATCATTTCGAAGACTATTTTTTGATTTACGATTCCCAAATAAAAACCCGTGAATGAGTTCTCGCTTAAAATTGCCTGATCGGTAATCACAGGCTCGGTGCCTGTGGCCGTGCCATCAGTTTTGAATAAGGTATCGTTCGCGATAAAATAGAGTTTTGTTGCCGGGTCATTTGCGCCTTTGAATTCGAAGAACTGAAACACGGGGGAGGTTGAATGGTCGTTCGTGTAGAGCATCGAACTCTTGGGTCCGGGCACTATATCTTTCACGATGAGTGTTTCTTGTTTATTAGTTTTCCATAGTTCAAATCCAGTTTCTGGACTGTAGCCAGCAAAATAAACATACCCATTAAAAAAGTAATGAGGAACTTGATCAGGTGCTAAATTCAAGTCTTTCAATATCCCAGGTTTATGGGAACTTTCAATGATGGTCCCTACCGCAACGACTGGGGTTTCCTCTTTTTTCGCGTTTACAGCATCAATGACGATAGTTAAATCGCGATTACCCTGGTATCCAAACTGTACTGTTGTTGCTACATTGATGATGACCTCTCTGGAGCCTTTCGGAATCACCGCAGTGCCTGTCGAAAGGGGCGCATCTCCCGGCTGGCTACTTGCCGATCGAGTGAAATAGGAGACAACTAAATCTTCGGTCGCCGGCTGTTCAATTGAAATTCGAAATTGTAAATTGGCCCCCTCCTTGGTTGATGCCACAGGAGACACACTCACTTGGTGTCTGTGAGAGGAGTTGGATGAACTGTTGTTTGACCCTGAAGTGTTATTATCGAAGATATCGAGCCTCAAATAGCCACACGAAACGCAAAAAGCGCTGACAAAGAGGGCAAGGAAAGAATGAACGACCCAGCCAAAAAACCTCATATGATCAGAATAGCAGGAATTTGCATGATTCCGAAAAAATAAAGAAATGTAGCTCATAAAGAGACAGTTCCACATTTATTCTCAGTTCATGACACCGAAATTGGGTGTCATCATTTTGGTTTACAAACTGGTTTACTTCGAACTCCAACCCCGCCTGAAATGGATACAGATTTTTATCCCAGGATGGGTCAAAATGGTTCAGGCAAAACATGTTTATAAACTGAATCATCCTATTGATTCCATTTCAAAAATTGGTCGACCACTGAGCTGCAATAAGAAGGAGCTACTTCCTCAATAAACCCATGCTGGAATTTACCAAACATGGGATTCCCCTCGATATCAAACGAAAAGTGTTTATCTTAACTAGGATGCAATCAATGCGAGTTAGGGGAGGTGAGACGGTGGCTAAGCGGGTGCTCGTTCGATTTAAAATCGATGACCCAGCTGATAGGTTTCAATCTGCCCAAGGATCCAAATAATCAGGTAAACACACCAAATGGAGCCAACCACTTTCATTACCAGCGGGCGGGGGAGACCAAAGCGTTCGACCAATCCGACCACCAACAGCAAGGCTGAAAAGAGAAACCCAAGTAATGTGATTGGGGGAAAGAAAGGGCTAAAGGTGTGGAAAATAAAAAAAGGTATATTGGACAGGATGACCAGCGTGAAGATGTCCTTGGGAGCAAGGTTTTGTTGGGTGAGAAACAAAAAAGCATAATACAAAAATAAACTGCTCACACCCGCTGTCATCAATGAAACGGGCGGAATGACAAGGATTCCCTGCAAGATTCGCCAAATATTAAGATTAATCAAGCTAGCAATCATACTTGAGATCAAACTCGTGAGGAGTTGTAGAACAATGAGAGTCTTCCAGTCCCACTCCGGCATCTGCTTCATCACCATGACGGGATTTTTGAAAAAGCGAACCAACGTTGATAAAATTTCACGAAAGTCGATGTCTAGTATTTTCATTAGTTACAGTGTGTCGCAGACCGGCCAAAGGTGCAACCAGTAAATGGCGAAGCAGTGCGGAAGTCTTGCTTCCGTAGGGAGATCTTGAGTCTTCTGGATCTTTCAATATCAACGGAATACACTGAGTTCTATGAAGACATGGATGTGGTTCATTGAAATTTCTTTTTTGGTACTTTCAGCTCAGTCTTTCGTTTGGGGATCCGCCCCAGAGGATGTGGAGTCCGAAGAGGTGCCCTATGAACAATTAGTGCGAGAACTCAATTCACGAGTTTCTAAACAACAGCGTCAGGCGCTCCAATCAACTTCGGTGGATCCATTTGAACAGTTGAAAATTCATGTTTCTCTCGGTTTCGTGCAAACGGTGAACTCCTTTGTCATTGAAGACCGAACTCTTAGTCGTCTTGAAGATGGAATTCAGTTGGGGGTGGGGATTGATCTCTTTACACCGGAGTGGGTCGCCGAGGGGCTATTAAAAAACTTTGGACAGTCTAGACAAAATGATTCCACGGTGGCGTTGCGCGAATTTGATTTGCGTTTGAGTTACTTGCAGTCGGCGCCCCAGTCAAAAATGAAACTCCGGATGTCGAATGGCTTGGGGGCACGTTATTTACGCTACCGTAGTGACTGGTCGCAACTGAATACCTACCAAACAACACCTGTTTATTTGTTGGGGTTGGGTTTTCTAGTTCCGATAGGAAATCATTTTGATCTTGATTTTGAATTTCAAGGCCATATGAGTTTAGTGAGTGATACCATGGATCGCCACGGATTGGCCTTGGTTTTACGACTAGACAATGTGTTCTAATGAGGAAGAATGGCAAGAGCTAAGAATAACCAAAATAAACTCATGTGTTATTGTGCTTTTTGTCGCACGCCACATCGATTTTATCAAAAAAAGGGAATTGGTTTTCCACAAGTCCTGGGGTCATTGATCCTAACTGTGTCTTTCATGTGGGGCATG
Source organism: Pseudobdellovibrionaceae bacterium (assembly GCA_044374645.1). Classification (GTDB taxonomy): domain Bacteria; phylum Bdellovibrionota; class Bdellovibrionia; order Bdellovibrionales; family Bdellovibrionaceae; genus CAUJGP01. The sequence goes on from JBILOD010000191.1 coordinate 7,084, forward strand.
TGGGGAGACTGGAACGCTACGGCCATCCCATTATTGTTGATGAGTCTCTTTTTGGGAGAATTGTCCTTACACTTTCGATGGCGCCTGGCGCTTATTTGTCGACAGTGTGGCTTTGATCCCTTAATTTATAGAAAAAGTCCTGAGAAGGCAGCGCAAAAGGTGAAGTTATTTTTGGAAAGACGCAAAACAGATCCTAAATTCTTACTTGCACCACCGATCCGACTCCCTAAACAGCGCAAAAACCAGCAATAGCCTGTCATAT
>JBILOD010000194.1:0-7282 GCA_044374645.1 Pseudobdellovibrionaceae bacterium
ATTTAAAGACTCAGCCCTCTGAATTTCGCCGCGCCCGCCGCTAGCTTTCGCATTGAATCTGGCCGTCTTAAATTTTACTTTTCTTTAGCGCGTCTGATTCCACGTTTAAAGCAGGTGGAAATATTCCCCCTATCTTGCTCATTCTACTATATTTGAATCGACATCTTTATATACATATAGGGTTACCATGAAGCATGTTGTCAGATGAGCCCGTCATCGGAGCCAAGCACTTGATATTGAGCACCGAGTTTCCCCACACTTCCCCTCGACACGGGCACTTGGATTCGAAGATTCGAGGCCGGTCGGGAAAGTGTGGAAAACTCTAATTATAAATGGATGAGAGTGGGGTGGCCCTAAGTGGTGGCAGGACCAATTTGGCAAAGCATCATCGAACTTTTTTTAATCTTTTTCTTTTGACTGCAGTTTTGTGTTTTTAAAATCATCGGTATTAGAATATTTCAACTCATCGATTCAAAATCTAGTCGAATGATATAAAACGCCTTTTCCATGGAGTTTCTGGGCGTTTAATTGGGGAATCAGAGTATACATCAAGCTCTCTTAAAATCCCCATTTATAAACCTGTGTTATAAATCTCTCCATAGTTCTTATGGAGGTTTTTTATATGAAGGCAATGACCGTCACAGAATTGAATACACATCTTATCGGCTTGGTTCGTAATGAACGCAAAATCACTCTCGAAATCATTTCTTACTTAAGTTTGTTTGAACGCTGTGGTGGCCATTTAAAAATGGGCTATGGTTCTATGCACGATTATATGACCCGAGGTCTTGGTTACTCTGATGATCAAACCTATCGCCGTCTCAAGGCCGCGCGTTTGTATCATCAAGTTCCAGAGGTGGCAGACAAACTCAATGAGGGATCTTTGAATTTGGCCCAGATCTCTGAGGCCCAGAAATCCTTTGAACTGGCACAAAAAGAGACCGGCACGCCAGTATCGCTGGAAAAGAAGAGAGAAATTTTGGAGTCCATAGCATATACCAATAACTTTCAAACGAAGGCTATTTTAAGTGAAGAGTTGAATCTAAAACCGATCGAGGCGGAGCGGACAAAACCTCAATCCGATCAAACGGTGAGAATTGAAATTACATTGACTCAAGAGCAGTTTGAAAAATTAACTGAAATCAAAAGTCTTCTATCCCACAAGGTGCCAGGTCAGGGAACAGCTGATGTTCTAAATATCCTCTTCGATCAGTTTCTCAGTAAAAAGGTTTTTACGGCAAAACAAAAGGAAGCGGACGAACCATCGAATGCAGATGCCCCTAACTCTGAAGGGATTGACTCTGACAGTTCTCCACCAGCATTAGCCGTTAAAAATAGTCCTCATCGATCTCGATATATTCCTGCATCGATACGAAGAATAGTTTATCAAAGGGCACACGGTTGTTGTGAGCATGTAGAACAAGGCGTTCGCTGCAATAGCCGATATCAACTTGAAATAGATCATTGCAACGTGCCGTTTGCGCTTGGTGGAACCCATGAACTGAACAATCTCAGAATGGTCTGTTCACGCCATAACGCATATTCAGCAAGCCAGCAGAATCTGGGCCTTGAACTAACAAGTTATTTTCTTTCAAGTTAGAGTTTTCCACACTTTCCCGGCCGGCCACGGATCTTCGAATCCATGTGGCCGTGTCGAGGGGAAGTGTGGGGAAACTCGGTGCTCAAGATCAAGTGCTCGGCTCTGTTCACGGGCTCATCTGACAAAGTGCTTCATGGTAAACCTATATGTCTAAAAGCCTCACTGATCTGCCTCTCCCCCCCCAGTCTTTCAGCGCCAAATTTTTTTGTTAAACGCTCATGATTCTAATTCGAAGACGGCCGCTGATGTGTCTGCAGTGTTTAAAGCATAAAAACGAATAGGGGTGACAGAAACTGCTATCGATGGACCGACAAACGTAAGTGAAGCCTGTTTATATTGAACCTGCTGGCCAATAGTTGGTCTGTCGATTGCAGATGCCAGGGGTTTCGCCCAATTAAACATTTTTTGACCTCATAAATATGATTTTGAATAACGGAAGGATTTGTCCATGAACCGGCGTTTGTTTCTATCGTCTCTATTAATGGCTAGTGTTGCAACTCGTCTTCAGGCTAAGGCCGAGCCCGCCGTATCCACAGAACCAGAATCGTGTATGCCGAACTTGGATTTTGTGACAGCAGAGGCAACCTACTTTGCCAGATACGAACACTTCCATTTACTTTCGATTCCGGTTTCTGTCCTGATCAAACCACCGGCTGAAGGCTATGTGACTCGAACAACCACCCTCGATCAGGGGGCTCTTGATGAGAAGGCTTTTAATCAATTTATTGAGGAAACCAAGCTCAATGGTCCTGCGCTGCGCAGACATTCCCACGAAGTTAAGTTTAGTACTGAGGAGCTTCAGCGTATTGCGAGTGGAGAACAGGATGTTGAAGTTATCATTAAAACTCCAAAAGGCAATTTGGCCCACAAATTTTATTTTACGGCAAGTAAGTCTGCATTGGTTAAAATTCGCCGTGGGCGAGGATAGGTGTTGCCATGATTTTAAGTCGAATTATCTTTCAATGGCTCACGAAAAGCGTTTTTGCTAATGCCGCTCAGACCTGTTCAGATGCGATTATTGGTATTGCAGTGGAGAGTAGTGACTCTCCTTTTTTTGAACACTACCATCAATTGGTCATTCCCGCTTCGGTGTTGATAAAGATCCCGGAAGAGGGGGTTCGTCTGGTGACGACGCCTGTTGATTCCGGCTCATATAATGAGGATCAATTAGATCAACTTGTAAAACAAACCCGATTGAATAAAGAAAAGCTGCAGACTCACTCCCATGAAGTCTTCATTGATAAGGCGTCCTTGGAACGTATCGCTCAAGGGGAAAAGAATGTAGAAATCAGAGTTATCTCTGCTTCTGGAAACTACGTTCATAATTTCATTGTTAACTCTTCGCCAGCGATCTTGGCAAAAATCAAGTGGAGCAAAAAGTAAATGAACAAAATATTTTTATTCCTTTTATGTATGCAGTTTCCTTCGTTCTTTGCTCAAGCCTATTTTGTGGCGATCCCTCAAAACCAGTCGAGCATTGATTATTCAAAACCGACTCGTTTGTTAATTTCGGGACGAGGAGCTAATTTGGGGGGGCAACCCAGGCTAGCAGCCCTTGGGCGCTATCAGGTTTATCGACAAAATTTTAGCACTGATCAGTATGTTCTCCTGTCTGTCATTGAAGAAAAATATGATAGCGAACCTGCAATCTCTAAGGCTGGATGGAAGATTATTAAGTCGAATAATGTGAATTTTGAAACGAAAGTTATTCTTTCGGAAATGTTGAAGTTTTCAAAGATACGCTCCATTGATTTTTTTGGTCATAATTCTCCTCTTTTGGGGACTCAGACCGACGGTTTGGGATTTCGATTTGACTTCCGTGTGCCTGAGGTTAAAGACCTTGCCTCCCATTTTTATGAAGATGCTTTTGTGATCGTTCATGGTTGCAATAGTGGCTGGCTGATCGCAACCAGCATGGCCAAGACTTGGAATATTGCAGTGGCAGGCTCTTTCACCGAGACGCGATTTGAACATTTACACTCGGATGGACATTTCTATGTCTATGACAATAAACATGCTCCGAATCCGAATTGGGCACGTAAAAACCCTGACCTGGATGGCGCCTCATGTAAGTCTTCAGGTGGTGGTTGCATTCGACTTCGACCCAAGACCCGCCCCTATATTGGAAAATGGGGACATTATTATGGTCCACTCTTGCCCCACTATAAGTTCTTTTGTCCATTGCAGACGAGAGAGTGCGAGAAGCGTATGGCCCTTTCATTATATGGTTTCCTTGGAGAACGATCTCTTCGTCCAAATGCCAGTTTAGGTGAATTTCAGGATTTGGCCAAAGAGTACCTTTGTCCTCTCGATAAAGACCGAAAAATCAAAAATGATTGTTTAAAGCAACTGGAGCTTGTGGATCTTGGGCAGCAGAGTCATCTAAAGGTCAATTATGTCGAAAGTGGCAAACAACTCAAATGTGATTTTAAAGATTGTGATGCGAAAATGATCTGTGACGATCACTCCTGCACTGTCAAATTTGGTCCGTGGGCAGAGGCAACCACTTTGACGGATGAATATCTTCACCTTGTTAATGGCTTTCGGTGGCTGACGAATGAGGTTCAATAGTTATGCAAGTGCGACAGTGGTTTTTTTCTTTAGCGTCTATCCTTTGTGCCCTGACGGCAGCTGCAGAACCTTCACTTGAAAAAGGTCTGGCAATCACTAAACCAGAAACGTTAAAAGCGATTGAATCCAAGGGATTCTCTTTGGCTCATTTGCTGACTCAAAAGAGAGAACAAAATATCCTCAGCAATTTGGAGTTGTCAAAACTAGAGGAGTTTAAACCCATTGTGGCGAGTTTAACTCAAGAAATCAAGACCCTCCCGCTGGGTGGTGGCGCCAAGTTTGATCTTAGGTATTTAGAAAATCCAAATTCTCGATTTATTTTAGTAGGAATAGTTAATCGTGCGGATCGAGGCTATATATTGCAGAACCGTTGTGGTGAAATTCGTTTTATTTACCGATTAGCCTATCGAGTTGTTGATCATGGTAAACCGGTTTCGTCGCGCTTACCAATGACTATCAACCTCATTTTTAAGGCGGGAGTCAGCGCTGATCCTGAGCATTGTGCAAAGTTAGCTGAGACATGGTTAAATATGGACTCTGCTGCAAAATCGGATGATTGGATTAATGTGGGGCCTCTGGGGCCAAACTTTTTTAGCGCTCAAAACCTGAAGGCTTTGGAAGTTAACCTTCAAGCGGAACGCCAGGGAGCTGGCGCCAAAGGTGGTTTTGGTGGGCGTGCCGTTTACCTTCTTAAAGTTTATGATTGGCTCAATGACCATTTTGAAGAAGCGACACTTGAAAATCAGATTGATCGTGAAGCTCTGCTGAAGGACCAAACTCTTTTGAAGGAGTTTAAAAAGTGGGTGCTGAGTCCTCATCAAAGCCGCGCAATCGATGAGGGTACTTTGATGATACCCGCAAAGTTTTTGGCGAAGAGAGCACTGACTGTTTCTCCCGGCGGCATTGCTCGTTCGGTGAATCGACCCTATTACGAAATTTTACAGCCAAAAGATATCGACGTTTCCTTGTTTAGTGAAATGAACCAAATCAAATCACCGGAAGGCTTTATTCGGCGCCTCAATGATTCAACTTGTACAGGTTGTCATCAAACTCGCGCCATTGGTGGATTTCACTTTACAGGCATCGATCCGGCAGGAAAATATCCAGGCAATTCCGTTTTCATGGCAGGTTCAGCACATTTTCTCGGTGATTTGGCTCGGCGACGCGCGATCAATGAGGAGATTTCTAATAAAGAGGGCGTTATCGATTTTTCGCGCGGTTTTGCAGCGAGGCCTCAGGAGCGCCGATCTCAATCATTGAAAGGAACTGGCTTGCTTGATGGTTGGGGGGCTCATTGCTCTTTAGGCACTGATTCCTCCTTTCAAGGGTGGGACTGTGCAGAGGGGCTTATATGCAAGCAGCTTCTTGATTTTTCGGACAACACTAAAATGGGAATCTGTGTGAGTCCTGTTCAGAAAGTCGGTGAGCCTTGTGAGTTTGGAGTGACCACAAATAAAGGTTTTGATGATGATCAGTTCAAACGAACATCGAATCGTAAAGTGAGTTTACCAAACGCTATGTGTTCACCCCAGAGCCAAGATCCCGGCACCAAGACCGGAGGATTTTTGAATGGCAACGTACGCCTATTGTCCTGTCAAAATGGACCCAACGAAGCCGGTTTACCTCCGGAAGCCATTTGTGGTCCCCTGCCGGCGTCCCGACCTGGGTTTAATTCTTGTATTGGAAAAAAGAATTTCGATGATTGTCTAAAGGAATTTTCAATGGGAGTTGGTTTGCGGGGTTGCGATCAAACAAATCCCTGCCGAGATGATTATATTTGTGCAGAGAGTTTTAATCCGGACAAGGGTGTCTGTGTCCCACCTTATTTTCTATTTCAGTTTCGAGTGGATGGTCACCCGAAAGGGGATAAGGTGCTTTAGAAAACTGATCCGATCCGATGGGTAATTTGTGTCAATGTTGTGTGATCAAAATCCTGCAAGATCGAATTTAGGGAAAAAGCGGAATATCTTTGAACGCGAACACTAGGGGGTAGTGATCTGAGGGTAGACTTTGTTTTTCATCGTAGGTTTGTGGCCCTAGGGGACGGCCTCGCATCGGGATATCGTAGCGAAAAACGGACGTTGTGGTTGGGTCTAAGTGACGTTGCGCTTTCTCGGATAAAAGGGCGAAGTCGATTTGGCGTCCGGGCAGCAAAGTTCCACTTTTGAGAGGATAGAAGGTGACTCGTTCTGGGAGGGGTTTCTTAGCCACTTCCAATACATCCTCGAGGTCTGTTGTTTGATAAAGATTGAGAAACTCTTTATCCGTCTCATAGCGGCTTGCATTTCCATTGAGGTCACCGCAGACGGCAATGGGCACCTGTGGGAACTGTTGATTGAGTTTTTTATAAATTTCAATAAGGGTCTTAAACTCAGCTTCGCGGCGGGCCACACCCAGTGAATCGATGCCTTCTGGATCAAGTGGTGATTTGAGGTGCGTGAGTAAGAAAATCAAATAAGGCTTATTGATATCGGTTTCGAACAGGTGAAGTTCCGCAGCATCCCGCGAGAACTTATGCCCAGGATGGCCAGGGATATTTCTTTCGTGGGGGTACCAGAAATTCAATAGCCGATCTTTGTTTGTAACTATACTGAAATGACTGGAAACTCTCTTATGAATCAGAAAACCGACGTCAATCGAACGGTCGCTGTTTCCTTCGATTAGGGCCACTCGATATTGGTTGTTGAGGCAGAGTTGATTGAAGTTTTTGAGTGACTCTTCGCCGCCCACTTCAGTGAGCAAAATAATATCGGGATCAATTTCTAAGAGGTACGATTTTAGTTTTAGGAGTTTACCCAGGGGTTTGTTCGGGTAGACCGATGTTGAGTACTTTTGCCATTCTGCTTCGCTCAATTGCTCGAAAGACTCTGGGAGCCGTTCGTCGAGCAGGAGAAATAGATTTTCAGCATTCAGAAGGACACATCTCAAGTCGAGCTTCATAGGTTCATCATAGGCAAAACCTTAAGGGCTGGTCGAGCTATTTTAGGCTGTATTCAAACAATGAGAGTTTAATCCAGCCGTTAGGCCAGGGGAGCTAAACACCAGTTGTTGTTTTGAGGGCCCGCGCTAGTCTAGGGGCAATGATCTTAGGTGTGAGCTTCGACCTCGCTG
>JBILOD010000193.1:0-7282 GCA_044374645.1 Pseudobdellovibrionaceae bacterium
AGCGGGATTCCACCAAGGTTCAATGTGAAAAACATAACTAGCCTTTGTGAGATTCAATCCCACCCCCCCGGTCTTGAGGGTCATCAGCAAGATCGCGGCATCTGGCCCCTCATTAAATGACCGCAGAGTTTGAACTCGCGCTGCCCTTGAGTCAGCCCCACAGAGGCTCATTATAGGCAATCCCTTGCTGATTGCGATTTTTTGAATGTGTTCGAAAGTCTTCAAGAATTGAGTAAACAAAATAACAGAATGCCCTTCCTCAACAATCTCCGTTAGCATTTCAAATAGGCACTCAAGCTTAGGAGGGACTTCATCGTACTTTATCCCAGGAACCCCTCCAGGATCGGAGCAAATCTGCCTCAAGCGCAATAGAGCCGTTAACATTTGCAACTGACTCTTACGTTCCCCGTCCTTGGCAATAATCTGCGCAATATTCTCACTGAAAGCCATGGCAGTTTTTTTATAGATTGTCTTCTGCTTAGATGTAAAATCAATTTTAATTTGGGTTTCTGTTTTTTCCGGCAATTCCGTCAGCAACTGATCCTTTGTTCGCCGTAAGATAAGTGGCCGTACCTTTGCTCTCAAAAATTCCAAACTCTCCTTGGTGGGCAGACTGTTTGGTTTTACATAATCGCGTGCGAATTCAGCATAATTACCGAGTGTTCCAGGAGCCACAACGGTCAAAATCGCATAGAGATTACCAAGGTGATTTTCCATAGGGGTTCCCGTGAGGGCGACTTTGAAGACGGCGGAGAATTTCTCCGCCGCTTTAAACCGTTCAGTTTCGCGATTTTTAAGATTCTGAGCTTCATCAAAAAAAATATTATGAAATCCGGCCTGTGCTAGTCGTTCACCGTGGAGAGTAAAAAGTCCGTACGTACAGACTAGGACATCTGTATCTTCATGAATATCCTTTGCCGGGTCAAACACTACTACTTTAAGATTGGGGGTGAATTTCTCAGACTCAGCCATCCAGTTGTAAGCCAATGAAACAGGAACAACAATAAGTGAGCGGTGGTACTTTTTATGCAAATGAAGCGTATCAATAAAGCCTAAGGTTTGTATGGTTTTTCCCAATCCCATATCGTCAGCAAGAATACCTCCTAACTTTAAATGGTATAGATCCCATAACCATTGAATTCCATTTTTTTGATAGTGTTTCAGAACATCATTAAGATTATCTCTGAGTCGCAACATTGGTTTTGGCTCGGAGAGTGCATCAAAATAACGGCAAATATCTTCCCACTCTTTAGGCCCGACAAAAGGAATTCCCATGCGTCTCAGGGCCAATAAATCCAAGGTATGGTGTCGCTGGTATATTTCCCTATTAGTATTCCCGTCAAAAGAGGCACGACCAGAATTCAACGCCTTCTGATTGGACAATCGACTCCAAAACAAATCCAAAGCTTTCTGGCTTGGAAGCTTTTTAAGGTCAATCAAATAGAATGCGCCTTCATACTCGACAATACCCTCTCGCACTAGCTTTTGAGCCCTTTGAAGATCGATAGGCTTACCATTTAGAAAATATTGAGGGTGTAAATCAAACCAGTTTATAGTTTTATTCAAGGCATGGTCAGCCTCATTGGTTGACAAAGCATTCGCTACGGTGAATTCATAGCGAAACAGACTGGGATCGATGCTCTCAACTGGTTTCCCATTCAGCATCACTCGCACTTCAGGAAATTGTGCCACCACCGATGGCCAGACCATCCAAGAAAAGGCGGTACTTGCACTACTTGGTGGCTGTCCTGAGCCCGTAGTGGCCTCCCCCCTATACAAGGGGTCTGAGCCATAGGCGTACGACTGAACCAATTGCCCTTCTTTAAGGGCCGCCCATTCAGACAAATTTGCTTGGAGCATTGGACCGACGATCCACTCAGGCGGCCTTCGTAAATGTTCCATCCTGCCGTTGAACTCATCATCCATGTCGTCGTCATAATCATCAAACTCATCATACTCTGGGTCGCCAGGCTCCAACTCTTCGCGATCAATAATAGACTCGGTCATTCTCGTATTGATGAGGTCGGGTGGCAAATGTCCACTGCCAAAATGTACATATTTGTTCTTAGTCGCTAGGAATAAATCTCCGTTGGTACTCTCGAGCATTTGATTTAGTAAAAAATAGACAACTTTAGACTGTTGATACAGCAATCCCTCTGCATTATAAATCTGACCATTATAAAACAGATAAAAGGGTGCAGATGGATTCAAAGCTCCAATCAAACCATCCACAAGATTAATTATCAACGACTCTAAGTTCTTGTTGTACACCGAGGAAAAACTAACTTCTGTCCTCCCAATCGGATTTTTCGAGCGGCAGAGCAGTTCAATCCTTGAAAGGAGTTCTTTTTTAAAAGATTTTTCATTTTGAGAAGACTTATCAGCACTTTGAATATGAGAAAGACAAGAGTGAATGATTAAATTGAAGGCGCCAGTGTGACGCAATAATTTAAGGTTGGCAGCCCTCTTGGCTTTGATACGACCGGCATAATAGTCCTTTTCCTCAGGTCCAACATGACCAACCAATCCATATTTACAGCCCTGAAGAAAAAACTCCCAGAAGTATGAAAAATTCGTAATACACGCTGATTTGAGACTAGGTGAACCTGCCAATGCTTGGGAGGGATCCAAAGGACTATACTCAACACCAAAGGAAAACCGATCTGATTGAGTATCAACAACTATTTTTCGGTAGACCAATGGTTGGCAAGATAAACCACTATCATCCACAACCGTCTGAAACATCGACTTTACTTTAAGAAGAAAACCACGGATTTTTTCGTGATTCAGCTGAACAATGGAAAACTTTTGAAGTCCCATAGTTCCAACAAGACAATTATTCTGAATCCCCTGTTCCGAATTGCTCATAAAATTCAATTTGAGTTCAGCTTCCATTTTTTTGAGAACCCAATACCATGGATGAATCAACAAGTGCTTTTCTTTGAAGTTGAAAGCCGTTTGATTCGAAACGAGATCAAAGGATAACTCTCCAGTTGGAGCAAAATCGATGGAGGCAAATCCAGCGGCCACTTGTTGAGCCTGCACTTGCTTGTTTGAGGCTAAATATTCATTATTCGATCCTGAAATTGAGAGGCGGTAGAGCGGCTTATCAACTTCAGTTTGAACACTGACGGAAGAGACTGGGCAAAATTGGCGCGGCTTCCAAATATTTAGCCCATTGACCAGATAAATTGGAATATTTTGCTTTTGAAGATACCCAATCATTTCGAGTTTTTCATTTTCCTCGGATTCAATGAAAGAACCCGCCGTAAACCACAGTTCATCCTGGTTCTTTTTCGATTTAGATCCAGAGTGAGTGTTCCTTTTAAATTTGAAGCCAAGTTCACTAAGGACATCCGATGTGACTTCCGATATCACTCTTCCACTTTGTAACAAAATTTGCAGGCCATAGAATCCTGATCGCACTATTTGTCGCTGATAGAAACTCTCACTGCGAGAGTGAATGTCAGTTTCAACCTCGCCTAAGAGGGTGAGTCCATCTTGAGCGAACTTCTGATTTATATTTGGGCTAAGAATTGGAGAATCTGAAGGGAACGGGTTGTTCTTCCCTGTGGAACTTGGATTCGCAATCAAAATTGCCTTAATGGCAATACCTCTCCCCTCCGTACCTCTTGGGATGAGTTGCTCCTGAATATCTTGCTCCGCTTTATTTATTTCTAAGGAAAACTGATGAAAACTCTCCTGTAATGCCTTTGGTATATCAAGAAATCGCAAAGATGAGCTCGGCTGTTGGTAGAATTTGATATATTGAATCAATACCGAACCAATTTCAGAAATATTTAAAACAGGCCCCCGCGCAACGCCACCACCTCTAGCCACTGTATAGTAAATTATTTTCCCTTTTGAATTATACTTGGATCCAAGAGTCGTATGAACTGGGAATCCGTTGTAGACAAATGGTCTAGCCGCAAGTACCAAGCAAATATTTACTCTCGTTGAATTCTCTTGAAACTCAATGCAAACAACTTGGTTATCATCTTGAAAGGGGTAGAAACTCTTTAGAAAGGTAAAACCAATCTGGTCTATTCCTCTTTCATGGACCTGTAGGTTACTAAAATAGGCCTGTAGTGTCCAAAAGTCATAAGGCGAAAAGTTTTCCTTTAAAATCTGAATGGTATCAGAAAATGGATTTTTCCCAGTCATTGCTCCCCCACTGGTTCATGCGATCCTCTAAATTTAGCAAGATGAGTGTAAATTAAACGCCAAGGAACCACAATTCTTTCAGTGAGAGTCTGAATTTATTCGCAAATGGCTTTATTTATTCGCTCTTCCCAAGAAGGGGAGATGATTACATAAATGAAAGTCGCCTTTCGTTCATCGTTTAAGCAGCTTCCTTTTTTTGTGGTCGTTTTTCTTCGAGCTGAACGACATTTCTTCTTGCGAAGTAAGCCCTTTCCAATTTCCTTGCAATTGTGACTACCATCACAAGTGTGACCGTTGTGAGCGTAGCTGCAGGTCCATATTCAAGCCCAATGAGAATTCCTAAGGCCACTTGTTTAGAACCCGATTCGATACACCTAATCTCGCCCTTTAGCGTTCCTTCTCAAAAAGCATTTAAGTAAGCGACTCTCCAGACCAAGGTCGAGTTGGACTACCAACTTAGTTGGGTTTCGAATTGGCCTAACTCGGAATTCATCTTAGGATTTGAATATGTCAAATCTCGGTTTGAGTTCTTTTCATCCTAGCGATCAAATGGCAGCGTTGACTCCGGCGCAACTGCTGTATGACTTCAAGAGCCGTCTATTATGCATACTTCCATCGCGCACAGCCATTGATCACACCCTTAGTGGGTCGTCTGGGGCAATGGTGACCTATCAAGAACTTCTCGAACGGGCGTTTCAGGTTTATACTTTGTTATTGAACCGTCCGGATCCAAGTGCACCATTCCTTCTGTCGACCAACAAATCAATCGATCTCTATGGTGCTGTCCTCACAAGCATCTTCAATGGGATTCCGTTCATACCGATTCATGATAGTTGGACCTCTCACAAAATTATCTCACTTATTGAAGCGACCGGGGCTAATTTGTGGATTGGTGCCAATCAACACCCGCAGGTCTCTGGAGTCAGTAGAGGTACGAGCATCCGCTTCGTCGAATCAGATGAAATCGGTGCTCAGCAAACGACCGAATGGAGCCAACCCATCTCAAACAAAGCTTATTTTATGAGTTCATCTGGTTCCACCGGCGCCGCTAAGGTGGTCTGCATTCAACAAGCTCAATTTTTCACACTGATTGACGATCTATTGCCTATCTACAAATACAATGAAAATGACCGCATTTCTAATTTCTATGACTTGTGCTTTGATCCTGCCTTAGTTGATATTTTTCTGACGTTTCTGCAAGGCGCGACTCTGGTTCCTGTTCCAAACAGTCATCGTTACAATATTTTTTCTTTTATTAATGACGCAAACATCTCGGTTTGGTCGTCCACTCCCAGCTTGGTGCAAATCAATCAACTAAGACTCAAAGGAAATACACGTCCATCTCTCCCCTCGTTGCGACTCTCACTCTTCACGGGTGAAGCGCTCTCTCCGAAGATTGTGAGTTTGTGGAAAGAGATGGCACCAATGAGTGACATCGACAATTTATATGGCCCTATTGAAACAACCGTCTGGATTAGTCGTGCACGAATTCACTCACCAAGACAAAACTTCGAATATACCGACATCCCCATAGGCCATTGCCTACCGAGTTTTAGTTATGCCTTAGTGAGCGAAGACGGCGAACTTGTCACTCCTGGTGACATCGGTGAACTTTGCGTCAGCGGCCCTCAAGTTTTTTCGGGATACCTGAATCAGTCAACATCCCAATTAACCACGTTCCCATGGGACAAACAAAATCAGATTTGGTACCGAACTGGCGACCGAGTGGTTCAACGCCATGGTCTCTTATACCATCGCGGCCGGGTGGACTTTCAATTCAAGATAGCGGGACTTCGCGTTTCTCCCGAAGATCTCGAGAATCAAATTGACTCAGCAATCGGTGTTCCGAGTCTCATCTTACCACTCGCCACCAATCATTCTGGTGGCGTAGGGCACATCGGTGTGATCGTATTTGAGGAACTCACGCACGACCAGTACCGACACATGCTTGAATGGTTTCAATTAAATTTGCCAGCGAGCCTCTCGCCTAAACACCTTTGGGTGCATCAAACACCTCCACCGCTAACGAGCACAGGGAAGTTGGACCGAAATGCACTGATTCAGCTCGCCCAATCAAACCAACTGCCCCTCTACTCTCGGGTGGCCTCATGAAACAGGCATCAATTGATTTTTTTGAGAGTCTTTCCGAAAAGTGGTGGCAACAACAATCAAACTCCCTTTTCTTTTATTTCGAAGAGCTTTTGTTAGAATCGCTCGAACAACTTCAAAACATCAAGGCGTCAACATTTAAAACCAAAACCCCTGGGTCCATTTACTACTCGCTAAAGTCCAACCCCAATCCGCAGGTACTCTTGGCTCTTGCGCACAATGGGCTCAATTTTGATGTTTCCTCTGTAACCGAATTCAATGCGCTTCTCAAGTTGGGCATTAATCCTCAAAGAATTTCATTTTCAGGGCCCAATAAGTCGAACACCACACTCCAACATTTAGTTGATGGCCATTTGAAAGTCATTCACCTCGATAATAAAGATGAATGGATTTTCATTGAGAACCAGATCCGAACAAATCGAAGTGATGCCAACACTCCTAATATTTGTTTACGAATTCCTTCCGAGAACACCATGACTCACAAGCTTGGAATCCCGATTCGCGATCTCGATATGATTCTCAATAAGGCTAGGGACTTAAACTACGCCTTCTTGGGTTTTCACACCTATTTGGGGCGCGAAAACTTTTCGTCAACCACCGTCATCCATGCTCTATCGACGGCAGCAAAATGGATGATGAAATTTCCAAAACAATTTTCAAATCCGCAAATCTTTCTCGGTGTAGGCTTGCCTCAACTCGATCTATTCTCGGAAATCATTCAAAACGAATGTTCTATCTTGCATCCACTCATTCAGAATTCTCCACTCACAATTCACCTTGAATTAGGAAGAGGCCTCGTGAGTAGCTGCGGATTTTATGCAACTCAAGTACTGAGTGTCAAAAAGGATCGTCCTGAGCCACTGATCATTATCGATGGAGGGCTTCAACATCTAGCTTCAAAGTTCTCCTCTCCCCGCTTTGGCGAACAAGGCTTCGAAGCACTGGTTCTGAGACAGGGACGCCGAGTCGCCCCCGAAAGAGAAACTCGATTTGTTGTCTATGGCTCATT
>JBILOD010000323.1:0-5172 GCA_044374645.1 Pseudobdellovibrionaceae bacterium
TTTTAGGTTCCGCTTTCCAAAGCTGGTAAGGACCAACCGTTTGGATATGGGTAAGAAGGGTCTCACTGTTGGCTGGTTCTTGCTCCGTTGAAACCCAGAGTCCTTTTTGTTTGGAGATTGAACTTTGGACGGTGATTTGGGTAAAACCGGGTGGTGGGGCTTTGCTGATAAATAAATATGTTTTATTTACCGACTTATTTTTGAGTTTTTCCGTCCAGAAGCGTGCAGCTTCTTCTGTTTTTGCCAATAGTAACAGGCCTGATGTGCCAAGATCGAGTCGTTGGAAGATAAAAAGCTTTTGGTTTAACTTTTCTTCCAACCACTCCACAAATCCCCAATCTTCAGGACCAGAACGGTGGGTCTTGATGCCCGTGGGTTTAAAGGTTTGCAAAATATCGGAGCCCACGAGGGAGGTATCATTTTGGATCATCGACTCACTTCTCTGAATCACTATTTTGTTTCATTTGAATCACTCGCTTCTTTTTGAGGGGATCAAGTCATTGAGAGGAGCTCATTCTCAGTTTTTATCTATTCATTAGTAGTAGATTTCTGAAGGTGCCTCAAGAGTGATTTAAAGTTTGACGTTTTTTAGTGGGTCTTGGTGGGGTGAGGCAAAATATTCTACATTTCAACGGTCTTTTTCAGTTCGGAAGCCTCCAAAATGGTCGGTTTCGACTCCAAATGGTACAACATAAGGTAGGAATGGATGCCAAACTTCAACGGCGGAGTAGGTTTGCCTTGATGAGAGCTGATAAACTTTTTAACAGATCGCAAAGGTTCGACATATGTTTATCTGTTGGCCTCCGTTTATTTCGTTTTCAGTAGGAACAAAAATTGCTTCTTAGTTCATAAAGAGCGGGGGCTTTATGAAAGCATCGAAGTTTATCAATGTGCGTTATCTCATTCTTGCGTCATTAGGAACAGCCAATTTGTTTCTGTTTCAGAATTGTTCAAACTATTCGGCGAATGTGACAATGTCGCAGCAAGAGCTGAGGGCCAACAAGGACCTTCAGGTGATAGCTGAGAACTCACCAGCTTTGGTCGAAGTGGGAGCAACCATAGATCCCGCTGATGTCGGTACAATGCCTCCCGCCGATAGCGTGGTGGTAACAACATTCCCCACAAACTTGGTTGATACGAGTCAACCGCCCATGCCGCTGTCGAATGGTTCAATCAGTGAGGAACCGTCTCACAACGATTCATCTCCATCCGCACCGATGACAGACTTGCCGCCTCCATCAGCAGTGATTGCCGATGCGGCTTCGGCTCCTTCACCAGGGGAAATAGCACCTCCAAACTCACCACAAATTCAAGTACTGCCTCCGGTTAATCAAGTGCCTGTAACATCACCTAACGCAACTAGCACTCCTAGCACACCCGAAATGGCAGCGGCTCCTGAAAGTCCGACAACTGTTGCTGTGGCAGCGACTCCACAGAGCAACTCAGGTGTTCACCACCATGACGACAATGATGACGACCGTGGTGATAATGGTGACCACCATGAAAGTGACCAGCATCATGGTGAACATCACGATAGCGTTCATCATAGTGAAGGTGATCGCAATGATGATGACCATAAGGATGGCGATCATCAAAACGTGGGAGAGCATCACAGTGATAGTGACCATAACGATCACAATGACCATCACGACGGTGATCACTCAAGTCCACCTGTGATTGCTTCTAATCCGGTGAACAACACGAGTTCCACCACTCAGCAGACAGTCAATCGCAAAAACCGTCTGTGTTCTCTATTTGCCAAAGTTGGGCAAGCCATAGGTATCAATGTGATTAAATTGGATGGCACCGCAAAAGAGCTGGAAATCAAATCTGGGAACAACCTTGTGATTAGCACATCGAGCGCAAAATTGAGTCTCGATAAGATTACGGTTAAAGGTGGCAACACCATAATCTGTGGTGACATCGTTGCCAAAGAAGTCGATTCAAAAGGCAGACTTGACTTGATTCACGTTCAAGTCATCAAAGGGGCTGCCAACGGAAATGTGTCGTCCTCTGTCCTCGACGAAGATGGGGTGCAATCAGAGATCTCTAAGAAATCTGGTAACAGGGTTATTCAGTTCTCAATTGGTGAGGATATGGTAATTAAGAACACTCAGCCCTAATTTTTCCGAAGGGCTGATGTCTCGTAAAAGCTCGAATTGATGCTCGACTAAAACCACCCAAGGCCTAGGGATTATCCTGGGCCTTGGTGTTTTTTAGGGATTTTATTCTCATGTGTAAATAAACGTTATTTATCATCACTTTGCCGAAAACTGAAAACCGAATTTCAAGCAAAGCTTCCTAAGAGGTCTAAACGGGTGGATCGGATGGGTGTCCCCGCATGCCTAAGATTTTCTCCCTTGGCCTTTGCGAATTTGCCACTGTTCGAGCGCATATTGTCGCAAGTCGGCCACCGAGTCGAATTCATCCACAATCTCAACGCCCAAGAGGGTTTCAACGGCGTCTTCAAGGGAAATGAGCCCGGTGATTATTCCATATTCATCCACGACGAGGGCCACATGCTCTTTTTGTTTGATAAAAAAATCCAAAACCTGGGAGACTGTGAGTTTTTCAGAGACAGTCTGAATTGGAGTGGTGAGTTCAGAGATTTTTGTCGAATCTCGGTCATGGGTAAGCGCTTCCATTATTTTATATCGATGGGTCATGCCCATCATATTATCAAGTTGTTCTTGATAAACAGGAATCCGTGAGTATCGCAGTGGGCGAAACTTTTCACCCACTTCTTGTACGGTCATGTCACCCCTGAGGGCAAACATGACACTTCGAGGTGTCATAATGTCTGCCACAAAGAGCCTATCAAGCATGAGAAGATTTTTGATGACTAAACTTTCTTTATTTAGAAGGGAGCCTTCTCTTGCACCCAGTTCGGCGTGCATGATAACTTCCTCGCGTGAGACTTTCTGGACGCTGTCTCCCCCCAGATGATCAGTGATCCATTCGGTCAACCAAACTATCGGATAAAGGCTGAGGATCATTCCTGCCACCACATACGCAGCAATAGGAGCAAAGGTTTTCCAATTTCGAGCACCCAATGTTTTTGGGACGATCTCTGAAAAAATCAAAATAGCCAGAGTAAGAATGGCGGAAACGATGGTGATATAGGTTTCGCCCCAGATTTCATGAGCCTTTGAACCCACCAGAGTGGCTCCCATGGTGTTGGCAAAAGTATTGAGGGTAAGAACTGCACCGATGGAACGATGAATTTCATTTTTTTGTTTCTGCAAGATATGCGCGAATTTGCGTCCATCCTTTATCTTGAGAGCTAGGTACGCGGGTTGTACCGACAGAATTGTGGCTTCTAAGAGTGAACAAACAAATGAGATCCCCATGACGAGGGCAACGAGCAGAAAGAATGAAAGCATTTCGAGATGATAGCAAAAAAGAGGTGAATGTTAAGTTAAAAAAAATCCCTCAACTTGCGTCGAGGGATTTTTAAAGTTTGACCTTTTATCGTTGCACCAGAAACGATTACGCGTTTTCTTTAGCGCGTTTTTCTTGATACTTCTTCGCCAGCTCTTCTTGAACGTTGCGTGGAGCAATAGCATAACGAGAGAATTCCATAGAGAATTCGCCTTTACCTTTAGTGGCAGAACGCAAGTCTGTTGAGTAGCCGAACATTTCGCTGAGCGGAACTTCAGCAGTGATAATGGAGTAACCTTCGTTTGAGTCTGTGCCAAGGATGATACCGCGACGCTGGTTGATTTGGCCAGTCGCAGGACCTTGGTATTCTTCTGGAACAGAAGTTTCAAGTTTCATCAATGGCTCAAGTACTGACGGTTTAGCACGTTCATAAGCTTGTCTCATCGCTGCCATCGCGCAAATCTTAAACGCCATGTAAGATGAATCCACATCATGGTAGGCACCATCATCCAAGTAAACTTGAACGCCAACGATTGGGAACCCAATCAATGGGCCCTTCACGCACTGATCGCTGAAGCCTTCTTCAACTGCAGGGATAAATTCTTTTGGAATTCTTCCGCCGACAACTCGGTTTTCAAATTTGAAGGTCTCAGTCGCATCAGCAGGAAGTGGCTCGATTTTTCCAACCACTTTCGCGAATTGACCCGAACCACCCGTTTGTTTTTTATGGGTGTAATCGTAATCAGCTTCTTGCACGATGGTTTCACGGTAGGCAACCTGAGGTTGACCCGCAACCACTTCACAATTGAATTCGCGCTTCATACGTTCGATGTAAACTTCCAAGTGAAGCTCGCCCATACCTGAAATTATGGTTTCAGCGGATTCTTCATCACGGTGAACGCGGAAAGTAGGGTCTTCTTTACGGAACTTTTGAAGTGCCTTCGAGAAGTTGTTAGCTCCGCTCTTATCTTTAGGCGCAACGGCCAATGAGATAACCGCATCAGGAACGTGCATTGATTGCATTGCCACGTTGTGGTCACCCATAACGAAAGTGTCACCAGACGCACAATCGATACCGAAAACGGCAACGATATCACCAGCAAATGAAGTATCAATGTCTTCCATTTTGTCAGAGTGCATACGAACAAGGCGAGGAACCTTCACTGATTTACCGTTGGTTGTGTTAACGATGAAATCACCTTTGCTCATTTTACCTTGGTAAATACGCATGTAAGTCAACTGACCAAATTGAGTTTCCTGCAATTTAAATGCAAGCGCCACAAGTGGTTTATTGTTGTCTGGAGTTAGTTCAATGCGCTCTTCGTTTTTATCCAAATCAAGAGCTGATTCTTTTTTCTCTTCTGGAGTTGGCAAGTAGCGAAGGACAGCATCAAGAAGCAACTGAACGCCCTTGTTTTTGAAGGCAGATCCACAGAATACTGGACAAAGTTTCAAGCTGATAACACCCTTACGGATAGCAGCGTGGATCTCATCGTTTGTTGGCTGCTCGTCCATAAGGAACTTTTCACCAACAACTTCATCAACGTCAGCACACTTTTCAACAAGGTAGCCACGGTATTCTTTAGCTTGTTCTACGAGATCAGCAGGAATTTCTTCCTCACGGATGTTTTCTCCGTTTTCACCATCAAAGTAGTAAGCTTTCATTGAGATCAAGTCGACGGCACCTTTGTGTTGGTCTTCGAGACCAATTGGAATCTGTGCCATAACAGCGTTAAGTTTGAGTTTATCAATCAAAGCATCTTTAACGCGGAAAGGGTTAGCACCCTGGCG
>JBILOD010000195.1:0-7252 GCA_044374645.1 Pseudobdellovibrionaceae bacterium
GGGGTAACTCTTGAACCAGATCACCGGTGACTTCGTAAAATTTAAAAAGGTCTTTCGCAAAAGAGTCCGTAGATTCATTGTGAAGTGATCCAGACCAAACTGAAGTGACTGTATCAGAAGACTGAATCCAACTTTTCGGAACATTGGCATTGGCCTCGAGCCCAACGATGAGTAAAAACGCCATAAGTGAATTTACGAATGTCATAAACGACCTCCCACTGGCTTAACTGGCTTAGGCAAAGGCTCAAAGCGGAGATCAAACGCACTTTCGGTACCTAATTCTAAAACATTTCCAACACCAAACTCGGTTTCTATCTTCAGACCAACAATAACTCGACTCATGTTGAATTCTTTAGCGGTTTGCTTGAACTTAGCGATATGAGTGAGCGCTTTTCTATGCATACTCTCGAGGCCTTTGCCAAAACTATAACGGAAAACATGCTCTGAAATGGAATAACTCTTCATCTCGCCATTGGATCCACGTCCAAACACAAATAAACTTTCGGCCTGGGCCACACTGATGCCCATGCTAGACATCAAAAAATAGAGTGTAACTCTCATTATAATCCTCTTCATAATTCCCCCTAAAACATTAACACTAAATAAGATCTATTGAGCACGCTTAATCCATCAATAACCTTATACAAACAAAACCAAGCGCAAGACCAAACTAGAAAATAAAGAGGGCCTAGGTCAATTCTTTAAATGAAAATAATTCTCATTTGCAATATAAATGAGAATGATCATCAATGAAGCGACCACTCCCCGCGCCTCGCCCAAATGAGTATCGATTGAAGCAACACACTCTTTCCAACGCGGCCTTAATGCCTTTTGACCGTTGAGAAATTTTCCGTAGAAATTAAAATTTTCATTTATCAATTCTTTCGCCGCGATGGCCGACACAGAAAGAACGGCCTGCCACTGCATGTACTGAATGATCTCCGCATCCGATCGTTTTTCGATCTTGGTGCCTCGTCTGAACGATTTATGAGATGTCTCTAATAGAATTGAGAGTTAGATGAGAAAATAGGTTGCATTCCAATGACATTGTTGTAATTAATTTTTGATTCGCACTATTATTTATTGAAGATATTAATGATATTCACATGCTTTTGGGAGGTTTTGTCATGGGTAGCGATAAAATAATAACTATTTTAAATTCAATTCTTGAATGTGAGTTAGCGGGAGTTGTTCGATACACTCACTATTCTTTTATGGTATTTGGTCACAATCGAATTCCTATTGTGAGTTGGCTTCGGGCACAGGCAAAAGAATCTTTGGATCACGCAGCCATGGCAGGGGAACATATTACCACTCTAGGTGGTCATCCAAGTTTAAAAATCGGTAAATTAACTGAGTCGCATCAGCATTCAATCAACGATATTCTGACGGAGAGTCTACATCATGAAAATGATCAATTGGCTAATTTAACGAAATTATTAAAAGCAGTAGAGGGAAAATCAGTTTTTTTGGAAGAGTACGCTCGTGAGATGATTTGTGAAGAAGAAGCTCATGTTTCTGAAATCAAAAAAATGCTCAAGTCCCAACCAAAAGGTTAGTTTATCTTCATTCCAGCTTACTCTCCTTGGGATATTAAAAAATGTCCTCTTCAATTTTTTTCTTCATGGCCTCAAAGAGAGGCCTCATTTTCGCTCGTAATTCTAGTATTTCTTCTGCACTTATTCCCTTACCCTCAGCCTCAAGTTTATAAATCTCATGGTATTGATCCAAGTAATATTCAGCGCTCAGTGAGTACTTGTTTCGAGCATTAAAAAAGTACCGACGGGCATGGGCGTTACAGTTCGCGTTCGCTATTAAAAATCTTTTGTTTTTTCACGCTCAAGGTTTGCAAGTTTAACTGCCTTGCCGTAGCCAGAATAGACATCCGTTAATAGAACTTCACACTTTGAGTTTATTAAAACATCACTGGCTACATCTCCAGATCTGGTATCGTGGCACTCTAAAAAACATGTTCGTAAATTCGAAACCCCCCAAAGGTACCAACTCTTTTTCACATGCCCCTCAAGCATCTTGTGCGGAGTCTCGTCGGCGTTTACCACTCGGCTCTCTAACACGTCTTTTTTAATTAATTGAATCATGCATCAATAGTAAATAACTCCTATTTACCATTAAGACTGAATGAGAAATAAGGTCCGAGCCACAAAAATGGCGCTCAATCTTTTGCGATTCACAGTATCAAAACTGGACAGCCACCTTTCCCAATAGGCTAAACTGCATTATCCTGAAGTTAGGGAGGCCGTAATGAAGCGAACGAAAGTCATGAGTGCCGTGCAGGCGGCGAGCCTCCTGTTGGGCGACCCCCAAGCCCGCGCCTGGCCCAATGTCCCCTCTGATGATAGCGTACTCAATCACATTGGGCAAACTCAGTCCACAGAACTCCCCGCTGAGTTCCGCATCCTGGTCTGGAATATCCACAAGGCTGAAGATGGAACCCAATGGCAAAGAGATTTTCATCACCTTGCCACCAAAAGCGACCTTTTGCTCTTGCAAGAGGGCCATCAGGTGCAGGCCTTCAACGATGTCCTCGAGCGCCTGCCCGAGCGCATCTGGTCCTTTGTCACCAGTTTTGTTTATAAAGGTTCAAATACTGGTGTTGTCACTGGGTCATCAGCGACCCCTCTTCGCACCACGTGGCTGCGCAGCCCAGGCCGCGAACCCCTAGTGAATACCCCAAAGATGACGGCAATTACTGAGTATGATCTTTCGGGCCATCAACACAACCTCTTGGTGGCTAACATTCATGGAATTAACTTCGTCACTAATGGCAGGTTTTACGAACACATCACTCAGGTGATAACTGTGATGGAACAACATCAGGGTCCAATGGTTTTTGCGGGTGATTTTAACACCTGGAATTCCAGTCGTATGGAATTTCTCGTCAGTCGCTGTCGTTCGCTGGGTTTAGAAATGGTAAACTTTGAGACGGATCCCCGCACGCTTCCCCTGGATCACGTTTTTTATCGAGGATTATCACTCAAAAAGTCAGAAGTGCTTGCCCATGTGAACACCTCGGATCATTATCCACTTGCTGTTGAATTCACCATGACCCCTCAATCCTCTTGGAGCATCAATGATTCAAGCCAACACTCGCGACCAAATAAATCAAAACGCTCTCGAAGCACTTTGTAAGGATCTTGAAAACGGCGTCACTACCCATGCCGACTACAAAATTATTCGACGCCTCAAAGAACGAACACATTACGCAGACGCCCTAGGAGCAAAGGTTGCCAAGGGTGCCATTGTTGATGTGGAAACAACGGGCCTCAATGCGGATCAAGACAAAATCATTGAGTTAGGAATTATTGTCTTTGAGTTCGATCCCAACACAGGTGTCGTCTTTCGCATCACTGACAAGTACAGTTCGTTCCAGGACCCGGGAATTCCTATCCCTCCTGAATCAACACAAATCCACCACATCACCGACGATATGGTGGCCGGAAAACAAATTGATTTAGAAACTGTCACTCGACTCGTTTCTGAGACTTCCTTGATCATTTCTCATAATGCGCGATTTGATAGACCCTTTTTAGAAAAACAATGTCCGGTTTTCGCTGAGCTTCAATGGGCTTGTTCACTTTCGCAAATTGATTGGAGAGAGGAAGGGATTGGTTCGGGCGCTCTCGAGTTTATCGCCTATCGCTACGGATTTTTCTTTGATGGCCACCGCTCCGAAATAGATTGCTTAGCGGTTTTAGAAATTCTCGCACAGCCGACACCAAAGTCACAGCAACCAGGCCTAAAGATACTCCTCGCTAAACAAACCCAAAGAGACTGGACTGTTTTTGCATTGAAATCCCGTTTTGAAACAAAGGACATCCTGAAGGCCAGAAAATATATGTGGGACCCCAAACAAAATGTTTGGTTCAATACCGTTAGCGGTTCCGAATCTATCAAAAACGAAATTGAATGGCTTAAACGAGAAATTTATAACGGACAAAATATCGAACTCGGCTTCGAAGAACGAGACTCTTACACAAAATTTTCGAAGCGCAATGGTCGTCGTTTCACAAAGACTGTTTAGATTCCTCTGAAAAAATCCAACTCCGTCCCTCGTGAGCCTCACGCCATTGGCGCCACTCACACTCGAGTAGCATCTCCCCCTCTCTTACTCACCTTGGACACACCGACACACCCTAAAATATCCACCCGGAGCCCCGCTCTGGGAGCCCATCCTATAAGTTTTGCTTATACCCGAGATCAAAACATTAACTTGGCTTTTTCATGAATTTTTTTCTAGAAGGCTCATTAGTGGCGCCATAGTGGGGACTTTGGCGCCAGGGGAATCCAAAAACTTCACACATAGCGAGAATGGCCGGGGGGCTTATGAACGTAAGAGGGGTATTAGCAATAGTAGTAGCTGGTTTGGGAATGGCGGCCTGTGCTCCATCGGGAAAAGTCTTAAAGGCGGTTGACGGAGAAATTCTAAACCTCACCGAAAACACTCCATTTCAAATTATCAACGGTAAAGACATTGAGCCTACCGATGAATTCGCTGCCTCCATCGCAGGCATTTACAATCTTGAAAATAACTCGCTTTGCACTGGCTCTCTGATTGCAGAATCGTATGTACTGACAGCGGCTCACTGTGTGGCCCGCGACCCCCGCAACTTACGTGTCTTTTTTGGAAACAGCATGGATACCATCGTCGCCATCAACAAAGTGACTGGCGCGGTAATGCCGGAAACTTGGGGCGAGAGATTTGAAGAAGTTTCGGATTGGGGCGATATCGCCGTGTTGAAAATTGCAGGAACACTTCCAAAAGGCTACCAACCTATTCCAATGTTAAACATCAACAGCTTACAAAGCGGACAGACCACTGTCATTGCGGGCTACGGACTCAATGATGGTGTCAAAAAAGAAGGTTCTGGCTTCTTGCGTAAAACCTCTGTGGCCATCGCCAATCCTAAACATGGTGTTTCTGAGGCGAGTCTCGATCAACGTAACGGCACAGGCGCATGCCATGGTGATTCCGGCGGACCGGCTTATTTACTCACCGATTCAGGTTATGCTCTTTGGGGTGTAACAAGCCGTGGTCTTAACGACCCAGCTGACAACTGCAGCCAGTTCGCAGTCTACACCAATGCAGTCGCCTACAGGGACTGGATTACACAAGCACGAATGAATCTTCTCGGGTTATGAGATCAGTGAGGGGAGAGGATCGAAGGGAGAGCTGAAAAGCTCTCCCTTTTTTTTGGAACTGACAATGAAGAGGGTTGTTCTTGTGACTGAAGAATTCTGATTATTGTGGAAATTGAGTGAATTCCCACTAGACCAAACCGACCACTGCATCCGCTATTGCGACTTTTCTAATAATAATGCCGCTTCACAGGCCGCATATGTTAAAATAATATCGGCACCGGCCCGATGAATGGCCGTCAAACTTTCAAGAATCGCTTTGTCCCCACAGAGCCATCCTCTCTCAGCCGCAGCCTTAATCATAGCGTATTCTCCACTCACCTGATAAGCCGCCACCGGAACCTTCGCGTGTTCTTTGAAACTTTTGATGATATCCAGGTAGGCTCCGGCAGGCTTCACCATCACCATATCCGCGCCTTCGGCCAAATCAAGTTCCAACTCTAACAAAGCTTCCCGCGCATTGGCTGGATCCATCTGATAGGTTTTCTTATCTCCAAAGCGTGGTGCCGAATCGAGAGCCTCACGAAATGGCCCATAAAACGCGGATGCATATTTTGCGGTATAAGCTAAAATGCCAACATCCGTAAAGCCCGCGTTGTCCAATCCGGAGCGAATGGCTCCCACCCGACCATCCATCATATCGGAAGGAGCCACATAATCCGCTCCAGCGGACGCTTGCACCAACGCCTGCTGCACCAATAACTCGACCGTTTCATCATTCAAAATCTTGCCGTCACGAACTAAGCCATCATGACCATCACTCGAGTACGGATCCAGGGCCACATCGGTCATTAAGAGAATCTCGGGCCAACGGTCTTTCAATTGCTTCACTAATTTGGGAATCAGATCATCGGCTCGGCGGGACCAGCTACCAGTTGAATCTTTTTTGTTCGAAGCAATCACCGGAAAAAGAGCAAAGGCCTTAATGCCTAAATGCATGGCTCGCTCGACCTCCGCAAAAACCTCCGTTGGCCCCCAACGAAAAATACCTGGCATCGAGTTGATTGACTCCACACCACTCGTCTCTTTAATAAAGAGTGGATAAACCCAACGCGCCGGATTCAAATCGGTTTCGCGCACCAATCGACGAAGCGATTCCTGCCGACGTTGCCGACGTGGTCGATGCACTAATTTCATAAATTCCCCCTCTAGGATACTCAATTATTTTGGTTTGATGCCCTATGGTTTATCCCGCCGTTAGGATCTTTGTCCGCGATGGCTTGCATTTGCTGTAATACGATCTCTTTGAGAGCCTCAATCCAAAGCGAAGAATGATTCAATGCTGGCACTAGGATAAATTGTTTACCTCCATGCCGTAGAAAATATTCTTTCAAATCCATTCCAACTTCTTCTAAACTTTCAAGGCCATCAACAACAAAGGATGGACATTGCACGATGAGAGTCTTAACCCCCTGATCTAATAACTGCGCAGTGACTTCCATCAGCGAGGGATCCAACCAACGCGTTGGCCCTAGCCTTGACTGAAAGGCCACATCCCAATGAAAAAGATTGAGCTTCTGACTGATCAATTTTGCAGTTTCAAAGCATTGATAGCGGTAACAATAAGGTTGTGCGAATGGCGCTGGTCGACACTCCCCTTCGCGCTTTAAGCATTGTTTGCAACTCGGAACCACCGCACGAATATGACTCTGGGGTAAACCATGAAAACTATAAACCACGGCAACCTCATCATTGAGCACCGGTGGTAATGCGATTTTCAATAATTCCGCCTGAGCGTCCAAAAAACCAGAATGTCGATAAAAAACCGGCGCCACCTGCACTCGCGAAAACCCCTTATCTGTCTCGGGAACGCCATAGAGATTCAACCGCTGCAACCGATCTTCAAGACTTCCTCTCGTACTGAGTGCCCATTGCGGAAAAAGAGGAACAATCACCAAGTCATCAACACCCAGAGAACGCATCTCCGCCACACCCTCTTCAATGGTGGGCTCACCATAGTGAAAGACCGAACGAACCACCCAACGGGAGGTTGAATCATTCAATACAGATTCTAAGGCCTGGGCCACCTGTGTGGACTCCACTCGCAACGGCGACCCCTCTGGACGCCAAATGCGGCGATACTTTTCGAGGGATT
>JBILOD010000196.1:0-7247 GCA_044374645.1 Pseudobdellovibrionaceae bacterium
TAGAGTTGTTGATTATGTTGAGCACTAACAACATGAGTACTCAGGTTGTTTTGTGCCACTTTAATTTGGTCTGGAGTCATTTCCTTCAATTTTACAAGTCCATCATAGATTTTATTAGCAGCATCTCCTGCTGCAAAAGAATTTTCAGTGCCAAAGTAGGAAACCCTCAAGGCTTCATTTATTAGGGATCTTAACTTTTCGTCCATCGGCTTCATCTTGTGGGCAAAATTAGAAGTGACAATAAAGGTCGGACTTGTGTCGCTGGGCCAATAAGTGATATCACTTTCAAAATCAAACTCTTCGATAATGGATTCGCCATGACCATTTGAGGTTTCTTTTTTAGTGAGTTTGTTTTGGCAATTATACTTATACAATAAAACCCAACGAGCGTTTTCTATGGCTTTTAAATTTCGGCCGAGTACGGGTAAATGTTTCGCGACTTCATTGCTAAATCTCATATAGGCGTCATAGGTCTCACCGAGTCCTTTCATTCCTTCTTTCATGAGAGTTGGCAATCCTATAGTTCTGTCGGGGGTTCCATTAACCTTACAAGAGTAGGTTCCTCCTGTGCCAGCAGTTCCAGCTACGACTGAAAGGCTGGTCGAAAGTGTTGAAATAAAAACAAGGGCCGCTGTTTTAGCGGAAATACCTAAAAATTGTTTAGTAGAAAGTTTTCTCATACTGATCTCCCTTGTTTTGATTAGCAATCTGGTCGCCAATATAATTTATTTGATGAGTAACTTCCTTATTTTTTTTCTTAAACATTTATGATAGAATTACCAAAAATGATAAAATTGGGATCTAAGCTCTTGAATTTAATGAGAATTTATGAGGATATTTGACTACGAAAATTACAAAGATTTCGTGCGTGAGTGGATTACGGCCTTACCGAATCGCGGGCATGGCTTCTATACTCGTATTGCCGATCAATTATCAGTCACGACAGTTTTAGTCAGTCAAATATTCAGAGGCGATCAACGTGACTTAACTCTTGAGCAGGCACTGACCCTAGGTCAGTTTTTGGGTCTTAATGATTCGGAGTTGGAATACTTTATTCTGCTGGTGGAGTTGAACAGAGCTGGGTCATCCGTTTTGAAGAAGTACTTTGAAAGAAAATTGGCAAAAGTAAAAGCAAATGCTGATGAAGTCAGTGAAGTCCTCAACGCAAAAAACATGAAATTAACGGAAGAGGCTTGTGCGGAATTCTATTCGCATTGGTATTATATGGCCGTTTGGATGGCGACTTCGATGCCGGGTTTCAATACCCCAAATGATTTTTGTCATCGTCTCGGTCTCGATCTGGTGACTGTGAATCGTACCCTTTATTTTCTTCAGCGTGTTGGCATTATCATTAAAACGGAGACTGGATACACTAATGGACCGGCCCATATTCATATCGAAGCGAGTTCCATTCATGCGGGTCGACATCACGCAAATTGGCGCATTCTTAATCTAGCTCAACTTGATCAAGTTCCCGAAGATGAGCTATGTTTCTCAATGCCTTGCACCCTCTCAGAGAAAGATTTCAGACTGATAAAGAGTGAGTTGCTACAAGTTATTAAGAGAGTCACTCAACGGGTGACTGAATCCCCTTCGGATACCATGGCTGTTATGACGTTAGATTGGCGCCGCTTTAAACAAAAGGTTAGTCGGTGAATCATCCGCCTGCATTTTAAAAAAAGACTTTTCACTTCCAATAAAATTGGATTAGAAGCTCCAATTGAGTGACAAACTGGGAGCATGTCCCATCACTGAAAATCCAGTGTCCAGAAGTTTGGGTCTCAGGAGGGCGTCTCGAAGGGCTATGTTGGTTCAGATCTCCCTGAAGATTGCTATCAGTACCTGTTCATTCGTTTGCATAACCGAAATACTTTTCTCTATGGGACCATTCGAGAAGGCTCGAGTCATAGTCAGAATGACTTTTGTGGCTATCTCTCACGCTTTTTGCCCATGTTAAAAAGCAAATGGAACTCTTCACGGAGGGGCGATAGTGGGTATTTCAATGAATCAGCCATTGATATTTTCAACCTTAATGATGCCAGAATTTTTATCAAAGCCCCAATGACCTCCAGTCGATTGAATCTCATTGAAACAAGTCCGGATGTTCAATGGCAAGTCGTTCAACAGGCCGAAAAAAGGAAAAGCTTCACGGAAACTAGTTATTCGGAGAGAATGACAAATACTGCAGCTGGAACACTCTACCGCGAAGTGTATAAACGGACTAAAAAGGCAACCTATGGTCAACTTTCACTAGGAGACCTTGGAGATAGTGTTCGATTCGATTGCATTGCAACAAACGATTTTACCAGGGAACCTTCCGAGGTGTTCGATTTTTACAATGGCAGAGCCAACATTGAAAATAACATCAAAGAGCTAAAACAAGACTATGCGTTAGGAAAGATTGTTACAGAAAGTTTCGATGCCAATGATGTCATCACCCAAGTAACACTTCTTACTTACCTATTCGTTCAACACTTGAAAGAAAAAACTTTCCCGCCCCAATTGCGCAAACAAACACTCTCCACTATTCGCAATCGGTTGTTTAACATTCCGTCCTCCTTATTCCGTGAGGGTCGCCAGACTTTTTTAAGGATACAGAATGTGTTTGCAAGTACCGGACTGTATGCGCAGATTCTGGTGGCATTTAAGAACATGTTGAGTTGGCTTGTGGAACCTCCAGACCTCACTATATAAATATACTATATTTACAACCTGGCCTAAAAATGGATTAATTCGCCCAAAAAGCAAAAGTTGCCAACTCTAAGTGCAACTTATAGTTGAAGAGGGCCAACCTCTCAAGAAGACCAGCCTCAATATTCAACTCAACAATACCATAAGGGTGCCACCCAACCGCAAATTACTACTTTAGAATCGTATTTTGGATGCCGATGAAAAATCCCGGGCTGCCAAAACCATGCTGTGTACAAAATAACAATAAGGTAGCCAAAAAAATTCTCATACTTAAATAGAAAGCAACTTCAAGGCCTTGTCCGCAAACCTACAGTCGCGCGCGCGGCGGAGACCATGGTCATTAAATAAATGGTTTTCGTCAAATCGCGTATCTTTAATCTTTGCATTTTAAGCATCACCATCTCACCTTTTTTTCAAAAAGAATGCTTTGGCAGATCCACTGAAAATCAAAACTTCAACATACACAGCCAGTCAAAACCTCTCTCTTGATGCTCGCAAAAATCGCCAGCAGCCATTTACGGATTTATTGATAAAAAATAATTGAAGAAATGAACCGCCACCAAAACATAGCTTTCTATTTGTCCGGAGTTTCCTTCGATCAAAAACGTTTGGAGACAGAAAAGCTTCTCGAAATGGGAGGAGGTATAAGCTCGAGACGCAAATGGAGGGCTCCGAATAGCGTGAAGCGTTGGGAAGAAGGCAATTAAGGCCCACCAAGCCTTAAACGTGCCATCAATGTCCTTGCCTTAATTGCGTTCTTCCCAATTCGGCGAGGTCAAGTACGGCCGTCCCGACATTGCGTCTCGAGCTTATACCTCCTCCCATTTGGAGAAGCCCTCAAGACGGCAAAAACGACCGATTCATCGATCGCCCTACCTGGCCTTCTTATCAGTCGCAGGACGACCGATCACCCCAACAACGAGAAGCACTCCAATTAAAATCGCCAAACCGGCCAGAACGGTTCGCAGGGTCACAACTTGACCAAACCAAATCCAAGCCAACAAGGAGGCGACAATCGGTTGAATGTAAATAAAAATAGCCACCGACGACGATGTTGAATACGACAAAGTCCAATTATTCAAAAAGTAAGTGATCAGTGTACCACCAAAAATGCTAAAGCCCATGGCCCCAACGAGCATCGGAGAAAACTCGGGCCAATAAAATTGACTCCACTCTGAAGCGGCAACCAACGGGATACCAATGCTTCCAAATAAAAACATATAAGCCGTGATCCATACGCGATCATATTCTTGCAGAAAACCTTTGCCATAAGACAAAAAGAGTCCATAACTCAAACAATTCACCATCGTGAGAAAATCGCCCTTAAAGGTCTCATCTGAAAAGGAAAAGGATTCGATTTTTCGCATAGCCAACACGCCACTGAAAGCAATGACAAAGCCAATAAAACGCCGAAGGGTTAAGGCCTCTTGCCCCCTAACAGTCACAATCAAAAGAGTGAATACCGGAATCAACGTATTGATGATAGCGCTATTCGTAGCGGAAGTGTATTGCAGGCCTTTCAAGAACGCCGTCTGATTGATCACCGTTCCGAGCATCGTAAACAAAATGAGTGGTTTGATCATTCGGGACGTCAGCGGAGGACGAGTTTCTTTTCGCCAAAGAAAGGCCACCGTCAACATCACGATCGACGCCATTATGATGCGAAGGCTAGCCCAGACCAAAGGAGGGAAAGATTTGAGAATGACCTGACTCACGACATAATTAATGCCAAACAAAATTTGTATGATAACAAGAGCACCATAGATCATTATAGTGGCTGGACGTTCGTGGGTGTTTTTTATATCAGTGACCCGCATCAGCTTCTCCTCAATAAGTAAGAATGAATAAAGACTCAGGCAACAATGCCCAAACTCCCCAGCTGAAGCCCAATTTTCCTGGAATTACTCAACTTACTTTTTGAGGTTACCTCATTTGCAGGTAAGATTAAACGAGTAATGATAGTAAAAAAGAATATTGCTTCGATTTTAGGTTTCTGTGTTTTGCTTTTTTCCGAAGGTCTTTTTGCCAGTACCCTTGAGTTACCTTCAGATCTTGCGACGGAAATTTTGTCAGAAGTGGCTCCTTCCGCCAATCCTCTCGAAGGCATCAGTGTCACCGACTATGAAATCGATTGGCAAGGCGAAGCACCGCCTGGAGCAAAGGCAGAGTTAGAAACTGACAGCCTTCAATGGGTGCGCATCATTGATTTATTAGTTTTGCCACGCGCTCGCATGCGACTGACATTTTCCTCACCGCTCACCGCCAGAGTCATTCATGGCGGTTTTTCAACCGGCGGTACAAAATTAACGTCCATCGATTTCCCGGTTGCCTTGTTGAGCAACCCTAAGAACGAAATAAAATTACGCTATGAACACGATGGTTCACAAAAAGAATCCGCGCTGCGATTACGAATGAAGCCCAGACAGGTGAACCCGACACAACGAATCCACCTCGACAGTTCGTGTTCGAAGTTCGCAGTCAACGCCCAATGGAAGTTGCCTACCCATGAAACTCAGTCTTGGATCTATATAGCTTGCCGATTTGTCTCCACTAACGGCGATCAATATCGCAAGTCTTCAATGGAAATGTATGTAATTTGGGATGAAACAGAAACCACACCCCATCGAATGGTGGATGGCATTCAGGCCGAACCGACACTTCCTTCTCTTTGGGCTCTCCGTTTGGGTGCCAAGCCAGGACGAGTCACTCTTCGCAGCCCTAAACAAGAAGAGTTTGAGATCTCCTACTCCCTCTCCGAACGTCACTACAAAGGCTTTCTGGGTTTAGGCATCGGGCCGTATATGTCAGAGTTTAATGGTGTGGGAGAGTACGATGAAGGATGGAGTCCGCTACTCACACTTTATGGCTCAGTTTACGTCAATGAAACACTGAGGGTGGTCGGATTTGACGCCACATCCATTTCTAACCGGTTATGGACTGACCTTGGAATCTACCTCAGCAC
Source organism: Pseudobdellovibrionaceae bacterium (assembly GCA_044374645.1). Taxonomy (GTDB): domain Bacteria; phylum Bdellovibrionota; class Bdellovibrionia; order Bdellovibrionales; family Bdellovibrionaceae; genus CAUJGP01. The sequence continues at coordinate 5,654 of JBILOD010000196.1, forward strand.
TGAAAACGCAAAGATGTTTGATCAGCGTTTAACGATGAACCTGCTCTTCGGTGGGCACATCATTGGTTTTCGTACCGATGGCAAAACTCATGCGGTTCCCAGCTTTCCTCAGGGATTTGAATTTATTTATGCGGATGCATTCGCAAGAGGATACAGTGGTTCCCTGGGAGGATTTATCTACCCTGAAATCAATGGTCGGAGTTATTACAACTTGTGGATACGCTGGGGTGGACGAGTCTTTTGGGAAATAAACTATCTTGCTGCGAAAGAGAGCTTTGATAATAACTCAGTGAGCTCCAAGAGCTTGGGACTTACCGTCGGTTTTCCGATGGCGCGATTCTGGTGATGTTTACAAATGATCCTGACTCACCAATTCATTCGGTTCCAAAGACGATCCATTCAAACCATCACTGACTAATTCAGAAGATTTCGCCAGCAACATCGGATGGGCGGCGCCAAAGCGGGCAATAAAGCCACGAAGGTCTTCCATCAGCGATTCATCTTGATAGCAAACAATCAGGTCGTAACTTTCTAGCCACTGCTTCAAGAGCGACTGGAAACGCCGTTGCGTAAACGTGCTGCACGCACTCACTTGTCCTAATTGTGGCACCAAATCAATGCGTTCATAAAGATCACGACACAATAATGGATCCAGATCTTTGCCTTCGCCCACATAAGCCAAGTAGGGTAAATCCACCGACTTAATTTTGAGATCGCTCAGAATCAAACAACGACGAAACGGGCTGGGCAACTGCGCCACAACGCGATCAAGCGCCTGCAACCGTTGACGTTCGGGAACCGCCATTCTGGATATAAACACAAATTGTTTTGGAATAAAATTTTCATTGACCATGGACGCCGTCGCCGTTGCGGTCAACGCCACTGCCACAGGGCCCGGTGGAGAGCCTTGTTCAGAGGCCGGTACCGATCCGGCCCCCAACGTTTCAATGACCCCTGATGTTTCAATAAAATCGAGGTGTGGCAATGCGACTTCCGTTTTTGCAGACGCTTCAACCTGAGTTCCCTCTGCCCCTGCCCCACTTGGTCGAGGTTGGTGAGACGATGAACGAGCCCGCGGCCTCTTTGCCGGAGGCGCGCCACTCAGCAGTTTCAAGAGCGAATTAACCAACAATCCGACGGCAAACACACCGGTTAAACTCATCACGCCTAATACCCAATCAAAATCCTGGTAGTGTTTCAAAAACATACCCACCAAGCCTAACAATATCACGCTGAGAAAAAATTCGAGCCCTGTCCAAAGCATGTCTCATGATAGAACGATTTGCCGGTCAATCAAAGTCGAGTTTTTAGGTTGATTCTAAAATTCGTCCCAACTTAAGTCATGCACTGCCCAAAAGGCGGGTTATTGCGGATTTTTTTTCCAGCCCCCCTTAACTTTTCTGGACCTCCGCCGATAAGAACCATGTGTCTTTTTTAAAAAAGGATGTAAATCCATGATGTTTACAAAACTACCGTACGTAACGTTGTTAATTGTAATCACATTTGTTGCAACCTCGTGTACGAAGCGAGGTACATCCAACAGTGACGTGGAAAACTCCACCTATGGCCTTAATTTAGTGATCATCGATGGTGA
>JBILOD010000198.1:0-7237 GCA_044374645.1 Pseudobdellovibrionaceae bacterium
TCTTTGGAAACATCAATGCGGTCGATTTTACCACGGAAAACGATGGATTGCTTGTTCACTTCCAGAGTTTTTTTGAACCAAGCTTCACGAGCCAGCGTGTAGAACCTTGGGTAAGTTTGTCGATACTCTGTTTCATGATGCAAGAAGCGAAGCCCAAATTGATGCAGATGCATTTGTGTCAGAGCTTTGGTCTCATCGGAGTAAAACATGGTATTATGTTCAGTTAAAACTTGAAGAACTAGTGCGGGTAATTGTTGCGTTAGTACTTCAGCATCAAAGGGTTCCGGTGTTAACAATTCGAGAAGCCGGTGCTGAATAGAGCCTTGAGTGCGGGCGTCGAGATCAAGGTCGACTAAAGCGGGATCGGTCAAGTGAAGTCCCTTTTCAGCAAAAAAACGAAACGGGCACATCACATACGACTGCAGCGTGGCCGGAGAGAGCGTAAACTGCCAGGGAACAGTGACTTTTTGTTCTAGCGACTCATCGAGGGTCTCAGTGGCGGCTAGATGTACTTGCTCCCAGTGGCCAGGTCTCCATGGATCTAGCTGGTGGAATGGCCTCCCGGAGGCCTCTCGACCATTGAGCCAGAAAATGGAAGGAACAAGCTCAGTTCCATCAAAGTCAGTTTCGGCAAAAGTGAAGTACTGTTGGTTGGCTATTCCATAGTTCATGTTTAATTGGAATTCACGAAAGTCTCGATCAGGATGGGCGAGGAGGTGCCCTGTATGATACTGTAAACTCAAAACCTCGGCTCCGCTGATGAAACCGCTCGACGATTTAAGTTGGGACTCAGAACAACCTAAGTAAATATGATATCGCTTTTCGGAAGGAATGCCATTCATCAAGGAATACAACCCAAGTGAGTTACTTGGAGAGGTGTCAGTCATCGATTCTTCTTGATGATTGAGGAAGTTTTCAAAATATTCAATCCAATCACGATGCGATAGAGAACCTAAATTTTGGGCTTCTAATAGCCATTTCTTGCTCAATTCAAGGATTGATGTGTCCAGTAGGGAGGCGTGTGGCCAACTCTTATGGGCCCACGTCAAAAACTCGGCGGCACCCAGATTATCAGGGGCAACGGTGGCTGATTTTAAGTTGGTTGGTGTACGCCTTGACCACTGTGACTTATGCTGATTGAAATCAGCTGCAGTGTAATTGATAGGATGAAACTGAGCCAAAGTTAGCTCGGAGCTCTTAAGTCGGTCCCCACACAGGTATTTGAGGTACGCTAACCAGGCGAGAACTGTTCCTTGGGTACCAATTTTAAGACTTTCCGTTTTGTTGCAAGGTATACCTTCTTTTTGAAGGTGCCAACGAAGACTTGGCCAATAGTCTTCTACATCAGGAGCGATGACTGCTACTTCGCTCATCAACCTTCCTGCTTGGAGCCAGGCCCTGACCTGACCAATGGCAAATTTCACTTCGGCCAATTTGGAACTAAATCTCATAAATTGGGAATCACAGGTGGGCGCAGGCTGTTTGGGTAGAGGTATCGTTTTGTAACTGCGCTGCTCGAACTGTTTGTATGGATAGGAAATCCAAGAATACTGATTGATCCAATGTGGGGATGGCGACAGTACACTGATTTGGTTCGTGGCAGATAAAGACTGTAGGAGTTCGACTTCGATAGTTCTGATTTCTGGGCCTAGATCAATGACAAGGTCTCTTTTCCAGTAATTTTCGAAACCACTTTCTTGCAATAAGAACGCAGCTGACCATTCGCTCAGAATCATTTTTTTGCGACTCAGTTCCTCCCAAAGCGCCGAGGTCAGATAAAACCAATTTTCCCAGTGGCACTTTGTTTTTGTTTGCTCCCGAAACCAGTTTTCAATGATTTCCGATGATTCCGGATGGCAGAGAAGAGGGAGAAGTTCATTAAGGGCCCTCAATGCCGTTGTCGTTTTGGCGTAAGGTAATCCAAACTGAGTCGTAGCGTCCTTGGTGAGCCAGCTTTTAAGAAATGCCGTCATCCACGCCCCACTGACAATACTTAGCGACGGCATGGCGCGAAGGACTAAAGTTTTCCACAGGTCTTCGGCACGTAACACTTGCGGCCCATCGAGGTATCCATTTTTTTCGAAGAAATAATCCTGCCAGGACAGTTTTGAAGATAAATCGGAGACAACTAAGGTTGTATTATTTATTTCTAGGCTCTCAATAAATTTGTTTTTATCGTGCAAAGATTGGTAGGAATGTATTTCAATCATGATAGAACATAGAACCTGGCGAAAAATTTCTGGTCAAGTAGTTTTGGGAGAGAGCCTGAGAGTTAGCGTCGTTGTTTCAGTTTGCGCCCTTTAACACGGTTGAAATCAACGAATTTGAAGCTTGGATCGAAACCTAAATCCATGGTTAATGCGAGCTGGATGCGACGATCCTCATCCTGACCCGGGTACTCTCCCAGCTCTACCCCATAGTACGCCAAATCAAGTTGCATCACAAATAAGTCGAGAGAGGCGCCGATGGAATAATATCCCTGGCTGAATCCACCGCGAATATCAATTAAGGGAAGGTCTAACTCCAGTCCCATATGGACTTTCTTTCCGATGATTTCATTGACGGTATTGATATGTTTGTAGTCAATGGCAGCAGTCATTCCTACGACCGTTAGGTCGAAACTGGTTGCAATTCCAAGGATTTGTTCGTCCAAAATACGCGGCGGTTTTTCAACTCCAGTCTCTTTAAGAAATGTCGTTGTCCCTAAATCTTTCCAGACTCCCGAAATTACGGGATTGAGGGGAGCAGGTATTTCCCAGACAAAACCAATGTCAGCACCATAACCATTTCCTCGCCGATTCATGTTGCTTTGAATGCTAGTTGTTTGCCCATCCAAAAATTGTGAAACACCAACCTCTTGTGTGGTTCCCATGCGTGTGATTCGTTTCGCTGAAATACCGAAATGTGAATTCGGGCCAATAGCAAAAGACCCACCGACCACTAAACCATAGTCTGCGAGATAATTGAGGTCGATATAAGGAAGAATTGGGTCTTTTATTTCAAAACCCATGTAGCCTGAACCGTAGACGCCCACACCGAAATTAGGCATAGTTAGAATGGACTTGCCGCCTACACCAAGCCAGATCTGCTGACCAAAATAGTCGGCAAAACGGTCAATGCCTGTGGCTGTGGAATTGGAAATATTCATCGCTGTATTATAGGCATTCTCACCATTCACGCCCACGTTGAGATTGATGATCTTCAGATTGATTCCTTTGACTCGTCCAAGCGCACCGGGATTATAAAATAGCGCATCACCGTCATTTACTACGGCACTGTAGGCATTCCCCATTCCTAAAGCGCGGATCGATTGTCCATACTCAAACAGTTCCCGCGCTTCCGCGTTCACGAAAGTGAGAGCTAAACAAAAGAAAAATAATAGCTGAATCTTCTTCATGGGCAGCATTCATCCGGGGTGACGGCTGGAGTACAAGTTTCAACCCCGGCAGATTGAGTTTTTAACAGGTCTCTGTAGGTATCAACAAATTCTGTTTTGTCGGCAGGGTCGATGCTTGCCTTGTCGGTGACCACACATTTCGAAGAGGGGGCTAGACCACAAAATGCCCCAATAATAGTAGAAATACCATCTAGCGCTGTTGAAGTGGAGTTCGTAGCGCCAAGGAGAGACGGCAAATTTTCGATGAGTAATGCGAATCCGGTAGCGATCTCGATGACCTCATCATCGGTCAAGTTGGAAGCGTCGTTGGTGCACGAGTTAAACGTGCCATCAGTTGTACCGTCGCCGCGCGCGTTGGCACCGTCGATATCTGATTTTGTTCTTAAGTAAGCGCCGATTTTCGCCATAGCAAGAATTGCCATCAACATATTCACTTCTTTGCTGCCCTCCATGGCGGCCAGGCGATCAGCGGCGGTGCTGCCAATCGCTTTGAGTTTAGTCTCCGCTTCGGTACATTTGGTTGGGTCAGCGGCTTTATCAGTGAAACTGCTGCGAAGATATTTGAAAATAGTTGTCGCTCCGAGGTTGGCGTTTGAAATGCTATTGAAAAAGGGAATGAACTCCATGCCACAGGCGCCAGCATAGGCACTCGCATAGGTGATACGAACTTCGTTTTGGGATGCATATTCAGGCTCTATGTCGGCTAAATAGGTCAGGGCTCCGGAGTAGTCGCCGGCATCAATTTTCATGCGTGCTTCATAAAGCAAAGCTTCGTTGGCGTCCTTTGGAGTGAGCGGCTCAAAAATATTGGCACATTGAAGACAAATTAATGAACAGAGTAAAATGATGAGATTTTTGGTTGAATTCATACAAACAGGATATGTTTTTTGATTGCAGAATGTGGAGTCCAATCCTTGTGGTTATAGATTGAAGTCGAGGAGTGAGGTGCCTAAAGTTGGGGTCAATAAAAAATGACTACCCAATGTTTCAGTTTTCGTTTCCACTTTAAAGTATATGAAAACAAATTTTTGCATGCTTATACTTCTGCTAGTTTGTATCGTCAGCAATAATGCTTGCTCTAAAAAAAACACCGTAGGAACGGATGATTCTGCTACGACTACCGAGCCTGACTTGCAACCGAGTCGAGCCAACCTATGGTTGCACCACAAAGCGGTTCAGGGTGCTCTACGCTACACTCATAAGGCGGTCACGACGGGTGGTTGGCCCGAAAAATGTGAATTAGATCTCAATGCCACTGATCCTGCCGATCGCGATATCATGTGTATGACCGAGACGACGGAGTTAGATTTAATGGCGTTAGGCCTGACGCTTGAGTATAATGTGCCGACCCATGTAAAATGCCCTTATGTGGTCACAATGTCGCCTTACTTTTTTCAATTTGAGGCCCCTAAGAACGATTCGGGAGGAGCTTCTCCGTCAGCCTATCCTCATTTGCCCCCCGCCTATGTTGAGGTGGTGGATGATCAGAGAACGTCTGGCGGAACTGGATTCAATGCAGTAGGCTATTATTCGGTGGCAGACTCGGTTACAAATCCTACACCAACCCGAAATCCCTATTTAAAGGGTGGAAAAAGTTCTGGCACTTATCTGTGTGGATTTGATTATTCCGATGCCGAAGGGGGACCCAACTGTTGCTCTGGTCGCTTTATCGAACGGCGCACGACGATCACGGACAGTAGCTCCACCACCACTTATTCAACTCAAGAATGGCCTGGCCATCCCAGCAATTGCTTGGGAGGAATTGGGTTAGAGCTCAATCCCAATATTGGCGGCAAGTCACGATGGCCAAGTCCAATCATTTGGCGAATGCAAGACCAAGTCGACCAGTCCATTAATCCTTCGGTTAAAAAAGGTTTTCAGTCTCCGATAGACTTGTTGAAATCAGCTTCTCCTCGTCTGATGGCTGAAGAAGGTAAGGAGACAAAGAATTTTGGTGCATTTGAGATATCTAAACGGTTGCCAACATTTGGAACGACTCGGTCAGTAGCGACTTACTTCACCGGCACCACTCCTAGGGCCTTTTCCGACATTTTAGATTATTACACCAGCTCCAGCTTTAAAGATCCCAGATACTTCACAGTGATATGTGTGGATTATGCGGAGGAAGTCACAGCTCGGATTCGCCTCCGAATTCGCGAGTGGAACACTTATGCAGCTCTAAAAAATGCCACTGAGCCTACTGCCAATGAAGACGATGAGGTCGGAAATGAAGATGAGTTTCCGGAGTTTGGTAAAGGTGATTATGTAGATTGGAACGACACTTCAGGTTGGTGGGGTCCATGGAAGGATACGGACAGTAACACAGTGCCCGATTACTATTGGGGAAATGATCAGGCAACCTTTCCTGGTTTTACCCTCTAGCTATTTTTTTGAGATCTAACTTCTGAGCGGGAACGCCTCCCCATGTTTCTCCTGCTGGGACTTCAGTTTTCGGCATCACAACAGAGTTTGGAAGAATCTTGGCTCCTTTTCGAATTTTGGCGCCACCCATGATCGTGGCCCGTAGTCCGATTGTGACCTCATCTTCAATAATTACCGGCGAAAGCACAAGGAATCCAGCCTGTCCGTAATGTGCAACAATGGTGGCGGAGCCTCCGATAGTAACTTTCTTACCTAGATGCAGAAGTGAGGGATCAGAAATATGGGTGGAATTGATCACTGAACCACTTCCGACTCGCATTCCCATGGCCTTGTAAAACCACAGGCTAAATGGCGAGGGTGTTACAAATTCGAGGAAGGAGTATCGAAGCATATAAAGTATGCCATTATGAATATACCATTTTATGGCTTCAAGTGAATAGTAGGGGCCTTTCCATTCTTTGAGTCGACCCACCAAAATTCTATTCAGCATAGGCAAAATGATCATCGCGGAAAAACCGCAAATAAAAAAGGCAGCAACAAGAGCCGCGCCGAGGGAAAATGCACTTAGCAGTTCCGGCATGTCTTTGCTCCAGTGATATGTCCAGCGAACTACTATGATTCCTGGCATGACGGATAGGCCTAAAATAATGGAAGCGATTCCATAGAGTGGAATCACCATTACGATATGCATAAAAGTCCTGAATTTACGCATTAGAGTTTCCCAAAAACCAGCAAATCCTTTTTTGTCACTGTGACGAATGGTATGTGGAGATCTATCGGCCTGGTCTTTTGGGGTGTCTTTTTTTGTTTCCATAGCCAAGATTAATAAACCTAAATTATTTCCTATGGCTAGTCTTAAATGCGGAGCATGGAATATAAAGCCAGAAATCATTCGGAGAGAAAGGAGGAGGGGGTGAAACTTGATCAGTTCACCCCAATCAGTGCAACTATCGTTTTAATTTTTGAATAATTGCTGTTGATACTTTCGCGCGTTCAGTCAGTGCCGATTTGTGCTCTTGGGCTTCCTTGATGGTTGCAAACATTCCCACGTTGACTCTGTACCATTGATGGCCTTTGATGGTTGCCTCAGTTGAGAAGGATTCAAATTTGAGGGCCTTCAACTCATTAACCTTTTTCTCTGCTTCCTCTTGAGTCGAATAGGATGCGATTTGAAGGGTGAATTTGCCATTGCCGTTGGCTGCCATTTCTTTAGCGAGTACTTTTGTGAGCTTAGGTACTTCTGCCGCTTTTTCTGCTTTGGCGGCAGTACTTGATAGATCCTCTTCTCCTGCCATTTCTTCCTCTAGGACAGCGACTTGGTCGTCACTGAGGGGTTCGGAATCATGACCTGCCGTTGGCGCCGCTGTTTCTTCATGAGTTGTGGCTTCAGGATGATTAGCATCTTTTGTTTCGACTTCATGGTCTATCTTTGAGGCTTTTGCGGGTTCCATTGCAATC
>JBILOD010000199.1:0-7219 GCA_044374645.1 Pseudobdellovibrionaceae bacterium
TGAAAACTTTTGTTTTTTAGGAGATGACGACAAAGAATACTATGACGGAACCACAATCCCATTTTCTGAACTAGAACCTTGTTCCGATGAATGATGTCATCTCGTTGTATTTTTCAACGGACAATTTCTGAGGCCCCAACCGCCAGCACAGGTAAGTCATAAAAGAACCATGAGGTATAGGCATTTGGTATTGAGATGGCAGAGGTTATCGCCCATGGAGCCCCTTCAACTTGTGCTGTATAAACGTAAGTCGAAACTCCAGGACCGCTGTCATTAAATATATTGGCCATACACACCGTAGAGTTATTCCAAAAGTACCGTGGGCTCTTCTTTTGAACTTTACAATCCCAACGCCCAGGAACCGAGTAAAGGTATTTCAACTGCTTTTCGGATAGACCTGCCTTAACCTTCTCCCACTGATTACTCTCCATTAACTCCTTTACGATCGGAAGCGCCTCCGGATTACTAAAAAGTTTTCCATCAAGTGTTTTGACTTTTGATGGCGCAAGAAATTCAAAATTAACATAGAAGGAAACATTCTGACTCGGAGAATAGATTGAATATCCAGTCGAAAGCTTGCCATCACCAAGTTTTTTGATACGGGGATTGGGTCCAAAAATATCAGGAACACGGACCTTCAATAACACCTTATCCAATTGCAAATCAAAGGGGACCATTTTTACAATTAAACCATCAAAGCTTCGCCCCTGATCAAGCCTCTCGAAAATTGGCAAAAAGAGTTTCTCTTTTAGTTTCTTGGAATTTGAAGTGGTAGTGGTTCTTTGAATTGAGCGTAAATCCGCAAACGTCAAATAACCGACCTTTCTTTTGTTCAGGAACTCAAACACTTCTCGCGCAGAAATACCAAAATTGAGATTCTGACTTCCTTTATCGGTTCTAATCCAGGTGGCAACACCAATGAGATTTCCCACTGCATCAAAAATCGGGCCTCCACTATTTCCAGGGCTTATTGGCGTTAAAGTCTGAATGTAGTTCACCCGCATAACCTCTTGGGTTCCAGTAGGACTAAGCCTCGAAAATTCTTGGTCCCGCTCGCCAGTGATAATTCCTTTGGATAACGTGAACTCGTATCCGCGAGGGTGTCCAATGGCAAAAACCTCAAGTCCTTTCGGGGTCTTTATCGGCTTCACCTCAAATGAAAAAGCGGGCTTGAAATCGAGTTTGAATAAACAGAGGTCAACTGGACTTGCATCGTCACAGTAAACTATCTTAATACTACTCTCTCCAAACACCTTGCCGTCTTTCGTTTCGAATTGGATGGAATCATTTCCTGAGAGTACCGATTCAACGACATGACGATTCGTGATGACGAGCCCCTCTTTGGATACAAAAAAGCCGGTCCCAATTCCTGTTCTAACTCCTTGCTGGAGAGTACGAATAATTATGACCCCTGCCTCGACTTGCTCTATTAAAGAGACCGCGTTGATTTGGTTTGCTAGCTTATTTGAATTTTGACGCCCACTTTGCTGAGCATAGATTGGTTTTAGAAATAGATATCCGGCAAATAAAAGAAATAGGCTCTTCATTCAAATAGCGTAGGCGCTTACGAAATGGCGGTCAATCCCAATTTCCCTAATGCAATACACGCATGAATTTAACCAACAAACAGGCACGCTTCAATAGAGAAACATCCATTTTTTAATACAAGATCCACATCCAATTTCTGGCGCATTCGTCGGGCTAGTTGAAAAAGAAGTGGATCATGCTTCCACTTCAGATAGGGCAGCTGGGGATATAAATGGGTAAAGAGCGTTTCTTTACTAGTCCCCAACTGATTCCCATTGGATTTCGCTTCGTTTTTTTGGTTTTCAGCTATGAATTGCATCGCTCGCCAAAGCTGAGTTGAGGGATCGACTTGTAAAATCCGGACGGGGGCAAGTTCAAATATAAATCCCTCCTTCATGAACACACAGCGTTTTGCCCGATACGCCTCATGAAGTTCGTTTTCCAAATTATTATGACTAAATTTACGCTGTTGAGTTAACTCCCGAACAGTGGCGGAATGCACTCCCTCTGTCACTTCTTGCCAAAGGCGATCTAACCCCAAATAATTTTTAAGGCCCTGTGCGCACAAATTCCCTAAAGAAGGGGCTTGCTTTTGAATTTCTGAATCAGATTCAAAGTTCAAAGCGACAATGTTATTCGCATTGCTCCACTCAGTGGATAAAAGTACCTCGAAGTGACTCAGGGATTCATAGTAACCGTCACCCATAAGCTGACAGATCTTCATTCCGGCCAGAATCTCAGGCCTAGGATTTTGACCGCGTAGCCGTTTGAGTGAGGCATCGAGCCGCAACAGGGTCAAAAAACCATTTAGACCATGATGCACTTGATTTAGCTCAGTCATCCATAGCTCTCTACGAATTTTGTCGGCCTGATAAAAGTCTCCCGCGGTCGCTAGAATTTTGGCTTGCAGAATCTTGGCATAAAATGCGCTTTGAGACACTGGGTAGAGTGTTGCTAGGGACTGAATTTTCTCAAGCGCTCGCAGGGCCAACGTGAATTGGCCAAGCTCATAAAGGGCTAGAGCATGGACCTGCAGAATTGAAATACGGGTCAGTGGCATTAACGAACTAGGGAGTTCAGTTTCGCAAACAACAGTCACCTCAAGCCATCTACGTTCAAAGGCCGCAAGCCTCAATCTCTCTAGCAACCACTCACCTTCATCACTATTGGATTCAAGTTTTGTTCCACTCACCTGATTCTCACAAGAATTAACAGATGGTTTTTGATTCTGATACTGAGAATTCCAATGATTGAGGTGATTCTGTGCTTCGAGGAAATTTCCCCGAGCCAATGAAGTGCGCATTTGTTGCAAAAGCTCGGGAGTTCCAAGCATTCCAAGCGCTTCGGCCTTTCGATAATTGGATTCACTCACGCGTGATCTATACATTGCCGCTGATAGCGCCAAAGAACTCTCCTCATCCGGAAGCCAAGGTGTTTCATGACCTTCGGCAACTCTCATTTCAAGCTGAGTTAGATCTTTAATATTTGATTCAATTGGGATCTTCTTCAAGATCAACTCCTTTCTGCGTTTACAAAACGGTTCCTAATTCGAGACAAGGCCGCACGGCACTGTCACCCGGGCGAACGCCCTCATCACCGGGCCTTACCCCCTCATCACCGGGCCTTACCCCCTCATCACCGGGATTTGTGGCGCTTCCGTCTGGTACTGGTTCCCCCATTTGTGATTTTTTTATTCCTAAGTAACTCGCAATACTATTATTCGGGGAACTAACTACTTTTTGTAATTCGGTGCAAATAACGCTCTCGCGTTCGAACAAAGGTGCTGTCAAACTGGCAAGCATCGCCAATACCTGGCGAAATTCAATAAGCATCGGAGGGTAAAGTGAACCGTCCGCTGCGGCCATCTTATACTGAATCCAAAAAACATGGGATCGTGGATCAGAGTAGCGCTGCCTAAATTCCTGTTTCGATAAGGCGGTATGACCCCACTGACTGGGAATAGGAGCATCTAATCCAAAAGTAAATAAGGATTGTAGAAAGACTTGTTCGCCAGGACCGACGGAGTTGTTAAGCAAACTGTCCCCCAATAATTGGGGATCCAAAAGCTTTAACTCAGTTTCGGTGGGAGTATTTTGGAAATAAATTTTGAAAACTTCACTGAGAAATTGTCGTCGAAAGGCCACGACACTCCTATTATTCGAGCCACCAAGATGAAGGCTCGCTACATCATTAAAGTCGCCTAGGCCCTCACTAAGGTTTCGAATACCCTCTGACCTATTCTGTTTAGAATTTAAAAAGCCCAAAAGTTTTTCAAGATAACCGTCTTTGCGAAAGAGGGTTAAGTCTTTAATATTTTCGGGGGATTGTGGCGTCTTCCATTCAATCGTATGAAACTTTTTTTGCATCCATGCGGCTCGCAATGAGGCCAAACTTTCATCTAAGACCAGAAACTGCCTGAAGTTCTCATGCTTTAATTGCCATAGCGCCATTCCATGAGGAATTCCAATCGGGTCATCTCCATCTGCGGGCAATCGGACATTGAGATAAGAGAGCTTATCGCCAAGCAAATGTTGAAACTCATGTATCACCGTCGCCCCAAGATTGAGAGGATTCGATAAAACCGTGACCGAAAAAGATTCACTCGTGCATTCAAAAGTGCCCAGCGTTGAGTGGGGCGACCGCGTTTGGAAGGCACGCTCGTCAACAACGGGAGCAATCTTATTTCGAAAAAGCCATGAGAAAGTCAGATAGGCAAAATGGGTCTCTAACGGGAGCTGCAATTGCCCCTTCTGTGGCCCTTGTAATTGGCGATCGGCTCTTGTTAATAATGCCACCGAAGCACCAATATAGTGTTTTTGGACATCTGAACGACATTGGCCTGTCGAACTGTCTTTCTCATTGATTAAATCCTGTATGGCTCTTTGTTGCTGCTGGATTTGCACTAGTGTTGAATCTTTTTCTTTCAATAAATCACCATAGTTTTTAACCAGCGCCCAAATCGATTTCACTTTCGACTCACAAGATCGTTGATAGCCAATCAACTCCTTAAACTGACTCCACATTGGCACATCAGGTATTGATGCGAAGGACTCTTGCCAAAGCGCCAAGGAGTTTCTTCTCTTATAAATATATTGCCACTCATATTCAGCATATAGTTTGGTCGCTTGTTCCGGGTCAGCCATAACTTCCGCCGCCATCGCATTCATCCTTGAGCGTGAAGAGGCAGGGACCTCACCGGCAGCAGCCCATAGCGGGGCAATCCCCACAGAAATGGCACATATACCCAGCACCCATTTTACGACCACATTTTTCAACCATCGTCTCTTTGAACCCATTTCACATCACCCTTATCTACGGCTAATCGGTCAGACTCTCGCTCTTTATGCAAAGACAATGCTGAATAACACCAGTAAAAAGTATCGAAGATTCAAGTCGTTACCCCAATGTTCCTTTGGAATGTCGTCGAACTCGTGGACTTGTGACAAAAATCGGCCCTTACATGTCAGGTCAAGTTGGTTGTGAATCGATTGGCTTCAATCCATTTTATCCACACACATACACCCGTTAATTATAACTGGTTGTTTAAATCAAGGAGTACTCCATGAAACCATTCAAATTGCCAACCCTTCCAACCTCTGGGCTCATAGCCATCCTAAGCGCTCAACTGCTTGGCGCGTTCGCTTTCGGCACCACGGAGTTGTACAAATTTTCAGGCGCCAAGCTAGAACCCTATCAAATGACAGATGTTTACGGAAATAAGTCAACAGAACCAAACATTCGCCTGCTTAGCTTGGAATTATACACTCGCGCATCCTATGGGCATAGCGGCAGTCGCCGAGTTCTCAGTCAAAGAATAGTAAAGGCAGAAAACACCGACACACTACCGCGAATCGAAGTTTCAATTCAGAATGCCGCAGAAGCGGACTGTGACGAACAAGAGCGCGGTGGGTTCTTTTTGACGATGATGGCCCCCTATAGCGCCAATATTCAAAAAATGCCGATCTACTTAGGACTTTACGAATTCTATGTTGATGGAGTCCTATTTGGAACACTGGAAATCCAGGATCAAAAACCCATTTTTACTGAAAACTCCGAATACGCGAACAAAGTCAAAATGCTCCTTCAGCAAGAATCCGCAGGGCTGAGAAAATCGGTACTCCAGGTGCTCTCAGAGGGTAAAATCGCAAAAGGTGAAAACTGCCAAATTACAGTTAAGAACCACACCGCCGACGGCTTGAACTTTGTTGCTCAATTTGATCGCGAGGAACAAACATTGCCTAGTGGCGATATCCTAATACGCCCAGCGACGACATTGGAAATGGCAGGAACGCTGGAAGTTCAACAACAATATTATTGCGAAAATGGCAAACCCGTTATGGATCAAGTTAAAATTGATCTGAACCTTAAGAATCGTAATGACCAACCCAAGTTAGAGTACTCAGTTTCAATGGACCAAAATGATCCTAGCAAACTTTCTCTGATGATCTGGATTGGAGGAAAAAATGGGCGCAGCTGCTGGATCGAGCAATTTTAACAAGAATTTCACAACGCCCTATTAGACCGAAAAATATAATTTGAAGGAGAAATCCATGAGAGCACTCATTACCTTGTTGAGCATTCAACTGTTTAGTGTGACTGGCACTACCGCCACTGAGATTTACGAATTCTATAAGGCCCAGGTACAACCCCATCAAATATCAGACGTTTATGGAGCGGTCACATCAGACCCCAACATCCGCCTCTTGAGTCTTCAGCTACTTACCGCCGAAGACTATGGGCGCCCAGGCACACGTCGAATCCTAGATCAGCGGGTCATCAAAGCAGAGAGCGCTAATACACTACCGCGTATCGAACTTACAATTCAAAAATCCGCTGAAATGATCTGCGAGGAGACACAAGCCGACCCAATTTCCCACAATATCGTTGCTCAGGATTCAGTTCGCCTCGAAAAATTGCCTGTCTATCTTGGTGTCTATGAACTCTATATTGATGGAATCTTGTTTGGGTCACTTGAAGTAGGAAGCTACAATGACTTATTTACTGAGCACAACCAATATGCTTCTCGGGTTGAGAAGATTATAAAGCAGGAATCTGCCAAACTAGCTCAACCGATTCTTCAGATGCTTTCTATAGGAAAGTTAGCAAAAGGAAAAAAATGCCAAATAAAAGTTAAAGGACAAAGTGAAGACGCGTTGAACTTTGAGGTTCAGTTCGATCGAGAAGAACGGTCGCTAGCCAATGGCGATATTGTGATTAGGCCCGCCAAGATCATTGAGTTATCGGCAGAGGTAAAAGTTCAACGAGATTTTAGGTGTGAAGAAGGTAATGTCATTCATGGCTCGGAAAATATTAGGTTGAAACTTAGAGATCAAACCACCGCCCATCAGTTAAATGCCCAACTCTCTCTAAATTCGGAAGCCCCCGATAAACTTTCTATGTCGGTCTGGAGTGACGGTGGTCACCGGCGTGAATGCACCGTCCATTTATAAAAATCAAAAACCTAAAAATAGAACCCCCAATCAAAGGAGTAATTATGAAGAAACTAATTTTATTATTGGCCGCGACATTGTCAGTTGCTGCGGACGCCGCAAACTTAGTGGAGCGCCCTGCAAAACTGAGACGCTATGTTCTAGAGAGTGGTCCAACGAAAGAGACCGTCAGTGTTCGTTTATCAAAGGTTATTACAAAGAGAGATTGTAACAACGCAATCTGGAGTGGCTCGTTTCTGTTC
>JBILOD010000243.1:0-6124 GCA_044374645.1 Pseudobdellovibrionaceae bacterium
AAAGCGGCTCGCCTAACAGAGGGGCGAATCACCTGGCTCGAATAGATCTAGCAGTCAATGCCGTTCACTTTTCCCAGCCCATCGTTCTCGCCCCACTCGCTGGGCCTGCGACTTACAGGAAGTAAGTCTCGGCCAGCTTGGAGGCTGCGGCCTCGGTCTGACAAAAGTGAACGGCATTGACACTTAATTAAAACGGAATTTCATCATTGGTATCGAAGCTAGGCTCTGGACCAAAGTCAGTGGAACCATAGTTCTGTCCACCGCCAAAGCCAGCGTTAGCGCTAGCGCCGGCACCAGCTCCCGCGCCTCGCTCTGCACCCATGCCACCCAAGAATTGAACCGTGCTGGCAACGATTTCAGTCGTATAACGTTTTTGACCTTGTTGATCTTCCCAGGAGCGAGTTTGTAAGCGGCCCTCAACGTACACTTGGCGACCTTTAGCGAGGTATTTGCCGCAGATGTCAGCCATCTTTCCCCAGACTACAATGCTGTGCCATTCAGTGCGTTCTTGTTTTTGCCCGGCTTTATCAACCCAGTTTTCGCTCGTGGCAATGCGAAATTGGCAAACCGTTTGATTGGGTGCAATTTGGCGAACCTCTGGATCTTTGCCTAGATGTCCAACCAAGATGACTTTGTTAATACCCGCCATAAAAAATCCTCCTAAAAATAGAGCAACAATTCCCACTCAAGAATGTGTTTTTGATGTACTGACACATCCCAAAAAGCTTCTTGTCGCTGATTAATGTTTTGCGTGCAAGGAGCTTTTTTGCAAAAACAGAGTGTCTGCCAATAGTCAGCTAATGGTCCATAAAATAAGTGTCCGGCCGAGGCTTGGGCAAGCTGCATCATTTATTCAATGGCGCATCATGCTCAGTTTGCATGCAAGAATAGGAGGTGCTCCACAAAGCCACTTTGATATCTCCGTAAAGCCTCGAACAAGCGGTGCTCGCCTCCGGGACGTTGCCCCTTGGGCTGCGCTCCGAACTCGTTTTCCGGAGATATCAATTAGGCTTAGTGGAGTGCTCACAGATGAGGGGTTTGAGCGATGAAACGTATTGATAAAAAAAAGGTGATGTCCGCTTTAGTTGAAAAGCTGGAGCAAGAACTTGAAGTGGCCATCAATGCCGCTAAGGTTGCCCATGAAGATGCCACCAATGAGGAAAGTAAACCTGAAAATGAATATGACACTCGGGCCCTCGAAGCATCCTATGTTGCGCGAGGACAGGCCAAGCGCGTGGCAGAAATCAAAGAAGCGTTGTATGAGTTCAAACACACTGAGCTGCAAAACTTCGGCGACCAAGATCGGATTCGGGCGACCGCAATGATTCTTGTGGAAAGCGAGGGCAAAGAGCACGTGCTCTTTTTTATGCCGAAAGGTGGTGGTTTTGCCGTAGACGTGGATGGTGTGCGTGTTCAAGTGGTTACGCCCAGCACTCCTCTCGGTGAGGTGCTGCTGCAGAACCAAAAAGGGGATGGTGTGGTGGTCGAGCTTGGCGACACTGAAAAAGAGTATGAGATTCTAGATCTCTGGTAGTTACTGAATTTCAAATTGATAAGAATTCTAAATAATCATTATTCACATGGTCAATCGACCATGTTTTGTCTCAATAAAATTTGGTTGGGAAATTCCAACCCGTTTGACACTCCTAATCTTGGATAAAAAAAAATAGCTGATTGAAATGCCTCCTAATGACAAACACAAAAGGGAGGTCATTATGAAAAACGTAGTTAAATTTATGGTTGTAGCTTTAGCCATTCCATTGGTGGCGATCACTGCCAAAGCGGATCGTCTGCGTCTGGGTACTCCAGGGTATGGAGGAACGGGATGTCCGGCGGGATCGGCCAGCGTTATTGTGTCTCCGGATGATACTGCGCTGAGTGTATTGTTCGATCGTTACACGGTGGAAGCGGGGCGTACGACAGGGCGTACACTTGATCGTAAGTCGTGTAATCTGACAATTCCGGTGCATGTACCACAAGGTTATAGTGTGGCAATCTTCCACGTGGATTATCGCGGATTCAATGCTCTACCTGCTGGCGGTTCTTCGCGCTTTAATGCGGAGTACTTCTGGGCTGGATCGCGTGGACCAACTATGACTAAAAACTTTTATGGACCACTCAATCAGAACTACACGCTGACCAACAACATATTGGCGCGTTCTTTGGTGTGGGCACCGTGCGGAGCGAGCGTAAACCTGCGTATCAACAGCTCGTTGCAAGCACAAACCAATGCTCGTAACGACCAAAGTCAGGCAACAGTGGATAGCGTCGACTTAAAGTCAGGCCTAATCTACCACTTGCAATGGCGTCGTTGTAACTAATCAGTTCAGACTTGTTGAGCGCTCCATAAACTGTATTTGAGATTTTCGGAAAACGAGTTCGGAGCGCAGCCAAAGGGACATAGGTAATGGGAAACAATCCCGGCGGCGAGCACCGCTTGTTCGAGGCTTTACGGAAAAATCAAATACAGTTTATGGAGCGCTCACAGTTTTTGTGCATCAGGCACACTTTCCACCTGGCGCGGCGAACTTTCGAAACCCTAGAAAAGAGAGTTCGCCGCGTTTCTTTTGCCGGCTCCTATTAGCGAGGTCCGGTAATGCTGGGGGGGCTCATCAGATCAGCCGCTGAAACTTTGAAGCGGTAGCGAGCACCATCGGGAGCACCACTCTTGTACTGATCGAGCAAAGATAAAAACAAACTCGCTTTAGCTTGAAAATTCTTATTTGCGACCAAATCAATCTCTAAGTCGTAAGATCCAATTTGCGGCACTGGTCGGCCGCCCATCATCATTAGGTTGATGTTCCAGAATCCTTTAATTTTACCGTGAAGATCATCCTGTTTTTTGCCAATATCACCAGTTTCAATATTGAACTTACCATTAGAAAGTCTTCCTTTAAGGTGAACCTCACCCAGTTTCATATCAGGAAGAGTGAGCGGCCCCATCATGGTATTGATAGTAGCTGGTGGTAGAGAAAATTTATCGACGGCGACATTTAAATCAACATCGGGTTGTTCGCTCAGAGCCAAGTCACCCTGACCATCGGCGCTAACAGATAGATTTCCTTCGAGCGCCAACGACCATTTCATGAGTTCTCGTAGAGCGGCCAGACTGATTTTTTCTACGTCTAGAATCAAGCGTTGGCGTTCATTTCCAGTTTCAGTGGGTTGCCCTTTTTTAACACTGAGTTGCAGCTCACCATTGAGGAGTCCTTTGGCGCTGACGCTACCATAGGGTTTTTGGGAAATCATTCCAGAGATGGAAGGCGCAATAGAAATTTCCTCGGCACTAATGCCTGGGGTGAATGCGGTTTCGACAAAGACCTCTGAAAATTCCACTCCCGGAGGAGCGATATCAAAGTTAAAATTGCCGAATTGTAAAAACACTTGGTTCTGAGTGAGTTCAGAAACTTTGGACGAGACAAGATCACCAAGGTCGCCGGTTGGAAACAAAAATATAAAAAAAATGGCGGTGAAGAGGAGAGAGTACAGAAATGGTTTACGGAGTTTGCGGATCAACTGGCTGATTTGGCTCGCTTCCATCACTCACTGTCCTCGTTGGCGGTTTCTTCATCTTCATTTCGGACTGGTTTTTTGCGTGATTTTCTATCCTTTGGATCTTCGACTTCAACTTTTGGAGGTTCGGGCGCCTTTAAGGCCACCACCTTGGAGTTAATGTGAAAATAGCCGGGTTTTTCAGGGCTCGCCGTGATTTCCAGGTCTGTCATCTTCACAGTGGGGCTCACTCCTGCCATACGATAACTGATATCAAGAATTTGTCTTAGGTTTAAATCGCGGAGATTCACCGATAGGGCCCCTAAACTTAAATTCTTGGGTATGATAGTACCAGGATCACTGTTGGCCTGGATGGAATAAATTTGCTCCGGAAGGAGTTTGTCGTTTTGAAGTTCCTGCTGGAAGCGATTTTGGAGCGAAAACAAATCAGGGGCTTGGGGAATATTCGGGGCATTTGAAGAATCTCGCACCACCCGTAGCAATTCACGGGTGACTTCGCGCTTGCGTTCAAATTCCTCCACTGCTTCTTGGCTGCTGAGCAAGGTGGAAATGGGGGGACTCAAGAGAAATAGAATAAAAAGGAAAGCACCGCCGACGCGAATTAACTTTTGTTGTGGTCCAGGAAGATCCTCATACTTTTCCATAGCCTGCTGATAGGCAGCGGATTCTTGGACTTTGTCCCAAGTCATCTTCAGACGATCTTTTAACTGGTCAGTTACATCAGCTAAATTCACTCGGTTTTGCTCCCGGTTTTTGATTTGCCCTTAGACACTTTAACATTGCGATCGACGGTGAACTCGAAGCCAAACCCGATTTTTCCTGGGGGCAGGCTGAATTGCACTGGTACACTGCGGACCTTTAAATCTTTGGCTAAACTCGACAAAGATTGTTTAAGCATTTCAGTTTCTTGTTGTGATGAAACAAAGCCTTCCATGTGGACGTTCGTGTCTTTAATGGAGAGCTTTCGCACTTCCATGCGTAATGTTGCCCGACCAGGAGCTGCGTCATTGACTTTTTTGAGCACTTCCAATGCGGAATTCATACCGATGTATGATTCGACATCTCGAAGCTCTTTAATCATTTTACGCTTCTGACTGATGAACTTTTCGATGCCGACTTCGGAGGCTTTGGATCCTTTGAGTTTTGCCAGCGACTGTGCTTGGTCCTTCATGACCACATCCGCCTCTTCAGCCATGGAAAGCGCAGCTGACTCTCGAAAACTAGCATAGACGTACAATAGCAAAACGGCGATCCCTGCAAACTTCAGAGTTGTTCCCCAGGCATCCACAAAGTTCTTCAGCGCATGGGACTGGACCGCAAATTCTCCGCGAAGAAATGATACGGCGGGATTTCTAGGCTTGCGCAAACCTTCAATCGCCAAACCGATTGCGGTCCCAGCGATGGCATCATTCCAGGGGGTTCGTTCAAATTGTGTGTTGGGATACTCGTTTAACATGGAGTATTTATTAACGGGGACCTCGAGCCCTTGAGTGAGATAGGGGCCGAGATTTTGGAGGCGACTCACACCACCGGTCATGGCCATTGACAGGATTTGCACATTAGCGGTCGCTTGAATTTCCATCATCAACAGGCGAAGTTCACGCACCAGTTCATTCACGGCTCCAGCGATCAATCCTGAAAAATAAATTTGGTCGGGAGTTGCACCATCGTGAGTGGTGAGAATAAAGGAGTTTCCTTGCAACTGCTTTAACGCCTCTGAATAGGAAATGTTGTATTTTTCCTGGATGACCTTTGCAATGTTTTCACCACCCCAAGAAATACTGCGGATGTCGACGAGCGTCGTTTCTTCAAGGATCAAAAGCAGGGTTTTGGTATGTCCAATGTTGAGCACGGCCTGACAGTTGCGGGGTGGAACCGGCAGTTCTGTTGGTTGCGTGGGGTCATGAATAGCCGGAACAACCGGAATAGGCTCCGACCAGCGTTCAAAGTGATTGCTAAGGGCCATGCCCTCTGGGGTTAGCAATTGCGGTGTGACGCCAGAGTCATTCAGAAGTTTAATGTAGCGCTTGACGGTTTCTTTGGGACAGGCGCAGGCAAGGACTTCTGACTGAGCCGCTTCGAAGCGCACCATGCGTCCATCAAAGACGGTTTCATCGGGATTGAAGGGAGTGTCTTCTTCGAGTTCAAAGGGCAAACTGCGAAAGATTTTGATGCGATCTTTGAACGGGAAAATTTTGGTGTGAACACTCACCGCATCCTGAGGAACCGACCCTACAAATTTGGTTTGGAGGGGGTCTTCCTGAGCGAGTTCAGCGCGTAAAAACTCGATCACTTCGAGGTCGCGATCAAAAGGGTTGGAACTTATAAGTACGCGTTCGCTCAAGCGCTCAAGGAAGAGTCCCTTTTTAGTGGAGTCGACCACGCAAACTTTGACTGAAAAGGTACCAATATCAATTCCAATTGAGCGCACGTCAGCTTCCTTTAGTGTCTTGACACCATCACTTCTCGTTCCAATATACGATGCGCGGGGGACCTTTGGGAGCTTGTTTATTAGCGCATTGGTCCTTGGTCGAGGCGGTTCCTCCACTTTTCTTAGATTGTTCGTCCATCATGGCCCCGCAAACTTGAGTTTGTGCACAAGCGATATCAT
>JBILOD010000231.1:0-6366 GCA_044374645.1 Pseudobdellovibrionaceae bacterium
TGTACTCTTCATGCTTTCTCCACTTTGAAAAAGCTATTGGTTCATGCTTAAGGATTTAGGTTCAGCCAACGTAGGCGGTCTTTTTGTAAGCTGGCTAGCTGCGCCCATTTCTCCTGGGTAGCATCCTGTTTCAAATCTTGAGCCAACTTTTTTATCCGGAGGTCAAGGTCGTGAATACGAACTTTGCGAAAACAATCTGTCAAAAGCCTCGCCTCCCTCTCATGGTCCCCTGATGGCAGTTCTCTTATAAGGGCTGTCAAAAGGTCAGGATTTAGAATTTCATTGGTTATTAAAACGAACAAATTATCAGAGGGCAAGCCACTTTGTCCAGTGAGAGTACTCGCGCGATCAAAAACTTGTCGAACTCCTGCATGATTAAGGAGGGTCTTTTCTTCTGCCTGCAAAATCCGGTCCCAAAGAGTGGTTTTGGGATTTAGGGCTAACGCTAAAATCAACAACTCCCACTTGGGAGCCCCTTGCAAGTTGATTTTTTCATTCTCACGAGCACCTTCAATTGAAGATGCGCCCTGTGTTTGCATAGCCCGAGGAATTGTATTTTCGACCGGAGCAGATGATAAATTTCGATTCAATGGCGCTTGAAAATTTCCCGCTCCCTGCTCTAAAATGGCTCGCTGCATCCAACTTGAATCAACTCCCAATTTTTGAGCGACTTCACGCAAATAAAGAGATTTCAAAGCAGCCTCCTTAAGAGGTGCCAAAACTGGCTTAATTTTTTGCACCATTCTCACCTTATCGGTAGAGC
Organism: Pseudobdellovibrionaceae bacterium; assembly: GCA_044374645.1. Classification (GTDB taxonomy): domain Bacteria; phylum Bdellovibrionota; class Bdellovibrionia; order Bdellovibrionales; family Bdellovibrionaceae; genus CAUJGP01. The sequence continues at coordinate 764 of JBILOD010000231.1, forward strand.
TACCCTGAAATCCTTCCATCCATCGACGCAAAATAAGGCTAAATAAATCTGGGGCAGCAACCAATTGGTCTGCCATTTTGGCTTCACCGTGGGCCAAAAGGAACTCGTCAGGATCTTGACCTTCCGGTAGAACCAAACCCTTCGGATACATGCCGGCCTCGAACAAAATAGGCAAACTTCGCTCGGCGGCAGTTTGGCCCGCAGAATCACCATCGAACAAAACGATAACATTTTTGGTCATTTTAGCCAAAATTCGACATTGTTCGAGGGTCAACGCCGTACCCAGAGGGGCCACTACATTCTTAAATCCGGCCTGAAATAAGGCGATCAAGTCCATGTACCCCTCAACGATGATCACCTCATCCTGACTGCGGATATAACGACTTGTGTGCTGAAGGCCATAAAGAGAACGACCCTTATGAAACAAAACAGATTCGGGACTATTGATATACTTGGGCTGCCCCTCTCCCAAAATGCGGCCCCCAAAGCCAATCACGTCACCCATTTGGCCCGTAATCGTAAACATCAAGCGATCCCGGAATAAGTCAAAGTACCCACCGGAATCACGGCGCTTAACTAATCCAAGCTCCTCAGCCAGGCTCATCGAAAGCCCGCGCAAGCGCAGATGTTGAACCAAGCCTTCCCAATCCTCATTGGCGTAACCAATCTGAAACATCTCAATGGTCTCGGCTTTTAGATAGCGTTTATGGGTGTAATCTCTCACGGAGTGACCGGGCGGAAGCTTTTTATAAGTTTCCATGAAGTATTGAGCCGCCACTCGATTAATCTCTAAGAGTTCTTTGCGGCGCAGAGCCTCTTTTTGCTCTTGGGTAGCAGAAAATTGATCCATCACCGGCAATGGAATACTTGCCCGCTGAGCTAAATACTCAATGGCCTCTGGAAACCCCATTCCCTGGAACTGCTGAAGAAAAGTGAATACGTTCCCGCCCTTTTTGCAGCCAAAACAATGATAAACTTGTTTATCGGGGGAAACATGAAAACTTGGAGTTTTTTCTTTGTGATCAGGGAAGGGACACCTTCCCACAAGATCCTTACCTGCAGGCTTCAAGACCGTATATTGCGAGATGACATCAGCTAACTGAGACGCAGAAATCACCTTGTCAATAAACTCTCTTGAAAACCTCATGGCACCACTTTGAACCAATTAAGGATTCAACGATTTTTTAACGATTTCGCTAACAAGCTTATTGTCGGCATTTCCTTGAGTGCGAGCAATCACTTCTTTAATCACGCCACCCATATCTTTGATGGACTTAGCATTTAATGCCACGATCACATCTCTAACGATTTGTTCAATTTGCTCTTGGCCAAGCTGAGCTGGCAATAACTCTTCAAGGATTCCAAGTTCTGCCGTTTCCTGATCCACAAGATCTTGTCGGCCACCCGCTTTGTATTGATCAATCGATTCTTTTCTTTGTTTAACGAGACGTTTAATAACTCCGATCACTTCGTCATGTGTGATTGGATTTGGACGCATGTCAATTTCACGATTTTTAATGGCCGACTGGAGAAAACGAAGTGCATTCAATCGCACCTGATTCTTTTCTTTCATCGCTACTTTGATATCGTTCATGATTCGGTCACGAATTTCCATGATAGCGCTTCCCCTTGAAAAATTTAAATGTGAAATGCCAACCTTAATTTGAATGGTGGCAAAGGAACTCTAGAGCAGGATAAAAGCCCCCCAGCTTTATCAAACTTAAGGGGCTTAAAGAATTTTGCAGAATTATTCTGCGAAGCCTCTTCTTTGCTTCTTAGCCAATCTCTTTCGAGCAGCGATCGACTTTTTCTTAAGACGTACACTTGGTTTTTCAAAGTGCTCACGCTTTTTTACTTCAGAAAGAATACCAGCTTTTTCGCAGGATTTTTTAAAACGACGGAATGCTGATTCAAAGCTTTCCCCGTCTTTAACTTTAACTGATGCCACTGTAATCACCTGCCCTTCTGGTCAAAAATAATGGCCCTGAGGGCCATTGAAAAATCAAATAAAGGGGTGGTATAACAAAGTCCTATCTTTTAGACAACCGCTAAAACGCACGTGAAAATGGCAAAATGATGAATCTACGCTCCACCAAACCTCAAACACCCTCCGAATGGGACGCCTATTGGATGCGCAAAGCTCTTCTGTTGGCTAAAAAAGCAGCTACAATGGGCGAAGTCCCTGTCGGTGCCATCATTGTTCACGTTGAATCTCAGACTTTGGTGAGCAAGGCTTACAATTTAAGGGAATCCTTGAACTCGCCCCTAGGGCACGCGGAACTCTTGGCCATCCATCGCGCTTCAAAAAAAACGAACACTTGGCGGCTCACTGGCCATACTCTCTATGTCACTCTCGAGCCCTGCGTTATGTGCTCGGGTGCAGTGATCCAAAGCCGAATTGACCGAGTGGTCTTTGGCGCCGTCGATCCAAAGGGAGGGGCGACCCAATCTTTGTACCAAATTCTTTCTGATCCGCGACTCAATCACCAAACACTGTACACCGGCCAAATTTTGGAAGAGGATTGCAGCCAACTGTTAAAACTTTTTTTCAAAGACCTGCGCTTGCGAAATCAAAAGAAGGAGCGATCATGAGTTCAATGAGTCCATTTCAAAACAAAATTAAGGTTTATTCGGATGGGGCCGACAAAGCGTCCATGCTTGAGATGGCTAAGAATCCAACCATCAAAGGCCTCACCACCAATCCGAGCCTCATGAAAAAAGCCGGTATATCTGACTACAAGTCTTTTTGCTTAGATATTCTAACCCACATTAAAGACAAGCCACTTTCATTTGAGGTTTTCACTGACTCCATTAGTGAAATGGCTAAACAGGCCCTTGAAATCAAAACTTGGGGCGAGAATGTGTATGTTAAAATACCCATTATGAACAGCGAAGGTCATTCCACCATTGAACTCGTGCGAGAACTGAGCCACAAGGGCGTAAAACTGAATGTCACTGCCCTATTTACCATGGAGCAAATTGTGGAAACAGTGATGGCCGTCAAGGGTGGTGCACCATCCATTGTTTCTGTTTTTGCCGGTCGTTTGGCCGATTCGGGCCGCGATCCAATGCCAATTATGGTTGCAGCAAGCGAACTCTGCCGGACCATTGATAAAAACATTGAACTCCTCTGGGCTTCAACTCGAGAAGTTATTAATATTGTTCAAGCAGAACAAGCCGGTTGCCACATTATCACCGTTCCACCAGATATTATTAAAAAAATGTCTGGCATCAATAAAGACCCTTACCAACTCAGCCTTGAAACCGTAAAAACTTTCAAGGCCGATGCGGAGGCTGCCGGCTTTAAGCTATAATTTGCAGTCGTGGCATCAATCTTCAACGTTTGATTCATCATCATTTGCTTGAACTCTTTATTCATTTTAAATTTTGGGGTCGAGTCCCTTGAGAAACGATATTGTTTCCTCTGGAATAGGCAGTAAATCGGGCTCGATGGGTTTAAGGAGAAATTCTGTCTCTCCGTGCTCTGAAGGTGTAAACCCTTTTGCTTTAGCCACCATCTTCAACAGATATAGTCCAGGAGTGTAAGTGTGATCAAAAACGATTTTCCGATCCTTCATATCTTTGAACTCCCGCACTTTTGCCCAGGAGGTGCCCTCTAAAGGTTTATAGTAAAGTTCACCGTCAAAGTGAGCGCTTGCAAGTTCACTTCGAAAGGAGACCCACTGACCTTTTGTCGGAATTCGTTTGAATTGCAGCGACGGTGCCTGAATTTTTGCCCCTAACACCGACAGAATTGGAGTCGCCTCACTGGGATCCCCCACCGTTCCATCGGACAACACTGCCTGCACTCTCATTTGGTATTGACCAGGTGGAACTTTAACTGCGGCCGAAGTACCCTTTATCACAAATTCCTTTTCGACCTTCCCTTCAGGGGTTTCTAAAAGCAACTTGTAGCTTTCAACTCCCGGAAGGGGCTCCCATACGATAGGCAAATCAAAGAGTCCCGTTTTTTTATTTGCAAACACTTCAGGTGCTTCAGGCATTTTGCTTTTGATTTTGGTGGGTGGCGGAGCGATCACAAGTTCAGCCATGTCGGTCCAATCAGAAGACCGTTCGAATTTATCGAAAATTCTAGATCTGAAATAATATTTTCCCATCTTTATGTTGAGCTTGAACACACTCGTCTTCGAAGTAAATGTCTTGATGAATTTTTTGGATTTGCCATCGTAAATTTCAAGATCATATTGAGTTGCATCTGGAACTTCATCCCATTCGATTTCGACTGTTCGTTTAGTTAGATATTTTGAAATATCGTCAGCAGCATACCCACTCACACTCACTAATACTGTAGCTAGCCATAGCAAACAACGATGAACCATTATTACTTCCCTTGCTTGGACTGTTCCCCTTCAGGTTTCCGTTGATCAGAGTCCGCTTGGTACTCACTGGCAAGACCATAACCATCATGAATCTTTAAATTGGGCTCCGGTATTTTGGGTGGCGTATAGATTGGTGGTGGCCAATCTTTTACGGAATTCTTGGCCATCAGCACTGCAAATTTGATAGCGGCAATTCCTCCTGACGCCAAACCGGAAGGATCAATAGCGTACTCATAGGATTTAAGAAATGTCGCGGGAGCTGTGGGCCCATAGGGCAAGACCTCTCGCATTATTCGCAGCGCTGTCAGTATCGATACCCCGAAACGGCGATCTTCCCTCAGTGACTGATAGAGTTTAAAAAAATCCTTTTGAATGCCATCAGGATAGTACTGACTCAGTCGAGTCATCGAAATCGCCAATTCGGCACATTGAGCTACTGGCAAATTGAGGCCCTCTTTTTTTAAACAAAATTTTGAGATTTCCAAAAAGTCCTCGCGAGCTTTTTTACGATTTCCTTTATACAGTTTACTCAGCTCAAAGCTAATCTTGAGAGCAGAGCTGTAATCTAGGTCAAAGTACTCACCTAGATAAGTTTTCTTGAATAGCTCAAAAAAGTTCTCAACGGTTTCATCGTCGGAGTTGGCAAACTCTATCGCATACTCAATCGCTCGTGGATGATCCACTCCGGACTTTTTGAGTAGAAGAAATGTTTTTGCAAATCTTTGAGCTGCACCAGCGCAACCTTTTGAAATTTCGGCAGCGAGTTGTCGCGCACGTGCTTCGGAAGGATTGATATCGTCTTTTTGGGTCCGAAAGAAGTTCAGCGCTTCACGAAACTCTTTGATGGGATCACAGTGGTCGGGGTGCTCTTTGTTTTTCCAAAGAACATTTCGTTCCTTTTCTACCAGGGTCAACCGTTCCCAGGCGCGCCAGTCAAACTCGAAAGTGCCCAATGAGCCACTCTTTGGTGTTTCCTCTGCACCAAAAGTTCCAAGGCTGATGAGTATGCATAAAAAGGAAATTAAAAACGCCATTGAAGCCCTAGCAATGGAGTTGCTTGTCCGCTCTTAGGGTCAATCACAAAATCGACTTTGGTGATCGGAGCATAGATTTTACGCTTGTATTCTTGATGTTTATCCCAGTTTTCTATGATGCGGTTATCGATTAACCACGGCAGAAACGATAGGCCGATGGCCAATCCCGTATAACTCGGGAGCGATTGCTTAGAATGGGCATCAATATACATCGCTAGCGCCAAAGTCG
>JBILOD010000287.1:0-5565 GCA_044374645.1 Pseudobdellovibrionaceae bacterium
TGTCCTGCGTTTGGACTAGATTTTTGTTTAAGTCTAGACCATGGATATGTTAAAAAAGGGCTTGGCTTTTTGAGTTAGCACCTCGACGATGGTGGAGTGTTATCAGGGATGCCATAAGTTCACAAACGGTCAAAAAACTAAGTAGCGAAATTGAGGTTCATGTGACATTACCCATAAGTGAAAACTTGAAATTCACTAAAAATATTTTTTTACTTTTAATGGCTGCATTTCTTTTTAATTGTTCAACCGCAAATCACGCAAATCTACCACGGGAAGATCGCTTACCTACATCAACAGTAGCTCAGACTCTATTTTTCACCAATGAGGTCCAACCGCTTCTCAATAAACGCTGTGTCGTCTGCCACACTTGTAATAATGCTCCCTGCCAACTCCATCTTGACGCTTATGATGGCATTCGGCGAGGCGCAACATACACCGATCTTGGATCCAGCATCCTCTACACTGACCCCACTCGCGATAAGGATGCCAAGACGATGGCTGAGTGGAGAAAACGAAATTTTTTTCCGGTCATTCCTGACCCCATTGACCCGGCGACCCTCAGTTCCAATTTGCCTCCGCGATCGGATGCAGAGAGCTCCTTACTCTATCGCTTCATCGAATTAGGCCATCAAAAAAATCGTCCCGGCTTTGATTTGAAAACCATCATTGAGCATAGAGAAAAAACTCACTCTTGCGCCCCTAATACCGCAGCGTTCGAAAATTTTGCGCAGCAGTACCCTTATGCTGGCATGCCTTTTGGCTTGCCAGGCTTGGAGTCAAACCAAATGGAGACCATCAAACAATGGATTGACGAAGGTGCGCCCGTACCCAATGCCTCCCAAATGGATCATCTTTATGAGTCATCCGTGCCAGAACAAATCAATGCTTGGGAAACCACATTCAATGCCACATCGAAGGCACGGTTGATGGCTCGCTATATTTACGAACACACTTTCAGTGCACATATTCATATCAAGGGCACGCCAAACGATGAGTGGTACGAACTCGTGCGATCAAGCTCTCCCGCTCCCAATCCCATTGAGGAAATCGTAACAGCTCGCCCCTATGATAATCCGGGCAAAAGAACTGTTTACTATCGTTTCAAACGGTATTCGCGCACAGTGGCTCGCCCTGCTCATATTCCTTGGGAAATCGACGAAGAGAAACTTAATCACTACAAAAAACTTTTCTTAGAAACACCTTGGCTTAAAACGTCAGATGGCAGCACGAACGCAGAGAAAGAATCCATTCACGATCCTGGGTATCTGTCCACGAATCCGTTTAAATATTTTAAGCAAATTCCGGCTCGAATTCGATATCAGTTTTTATTAGAAAACTCCCAAGTCATCGCCAATGCGATGATTCGCGGGCCTGCCTGCAGTGGTCGCGTTGCCACCAATGCCATTCGCGATCATTTTTGGGTGTTTTTCCTTAAGCCTGAATCGGATGTGACCGTGATCAATCCAGATATTGGCTTGGCGGAGTGGACGCCATTGAGTGAATTGGATCTTAAAGCATTTGTAGAGCCCAGCTTAAAATACACCAACGCCATGAACAAAATAAAACCCCAAGGATTTGGGTTGAGTGATCTCTGGAATGGTGAACTTAAAGATCCTAATGCCTTGTTGACCATTTTCCGGCATGGCACCAACGCCTCTGTGCATCGAGGCCTAATTGGAGGAAGACCTCCCACTCTTTGGGTTCTTAACTTTTCGAACTTCGAACGCATTTACTATAATTTGGTGGCTGACTTTGAACCTTGGGGCAGCTCTGCCCATAAAGCATCTACCTGGAATTATATGAGCCGCCACCGCGCAGAGGCAGAAGAGCGCTTTATCAGCTTCTTACCAGAAAAGTTCCGCAAGGCCACTCGGTACGATTGGACACAGGGGCTGGGTAGTGCCATGAATCTCACTCAATCCCAACTTTCCAAAGGCATCAAGACTCAAGTTGTTCTCGGTGATAGCAATAACCCTGTTGATTCATTGATCGCCCAGATGCTCAAACAATATGAATCGAAACAGTTAAATTTTGAACAGCAATTGCGAAATTGGCTATCCGCGGAGGACCAAAAGTTTGTAACCCCACAAAAGTTTTCATTATCTCGAATGGATGAATGGGAAACAGCCTTTCTCCGCCTTCTCCAAAAAAATGATCTCGCGATCGTTCGTTATTTGCCTGATGTTGTCTATTTGCGGGTTGAAGATCGAGTCTACACCATCCTAAACCATCGCTTTTATAAATTTAACAACTTGCTCGCTCTGGAGAAACTGGCCTACGAGCCAAGTAAAAATAAAATCTATTTAATGAGAGGTTTGGTCGGCGATCACCCCGAGTTGTTTGCAGATTTAAAAGAAAAACAACTTCAGTTATTTCTGCACGACCTCCAGAAAGTCTCTCTCTTTGGAGAATGGTTGGCATTTAAGAACAGGTATTTTGTGCGGCGTAACGATGGGAAGGTTTGGCAAATGTCCGATTGGTTCATGGACTGGCAGGCACGCCATGATCCCATGGATGCCGGCATACATGATATGCGAGAATACGATATTCAAGCTGAATAGTTTCGTTTTTTAGAGTTATGCCGCATTCTTTGTGGGCCCCTCCTCACCGGGGCCGGTTGTCACAATCGTATTGATCATTTTTTCCCAAGCTCTGGATTGATCGCGGACACGCAATCCAACTAAACCATTTTTGTTTTCCCACAGCGGCTCAGCCAAAACGGTCGCATTTTCATCCATGGACACCTGACAATTTAAGACCACCGGGGTGTCCCGGTGAAACTGGACGGACGGGTCCACAAAAAGCTTTAATCCCCCCTGAGAAACGTCGACAACTCGACTCGTATCAAAATTATTGACTCTAAACGATACGGGTACTCGCGGCCGCTGAGTTAACTTGCCACTCTGTACCTCTGAGTAAGTACGAAACCCATGAGCCTGAGCCAATCCATCACGAACATGCGGTTCCTGATCGAACTTCGGTATGAGAGTTTTCATCTCTCTGACCCATGACACAGTCACTGGCGAATCAAGGTGAGAAAAGTATTTTCGTTCCGGAAATTGATCATGATTCTGCGACACCTGATTCATGAACGAATAGAGATTGCGCCGAAAGGGTGAATCGCCATATTTTTGTTTGAAAAGTTCAAAGGACGTCTTCAATGGAATAAACTCACCGACCGCAGGGTTGTTGTTGGCAAAGTCATAATTCTCTACTCGCGAAAGTCGTTCCAGCGGTTCAAAGTAATAGACTGCCTCATAAAGCTCATACATCGAAGGATTAACGGCAATCACCAAGTAATCGACCCCGAAGTAATGAAGAGCATAATTCCACATATACCGCACCAAGGAGTGAAAGACCTCTCCCGAGGCTCCGCGAAACTCTTTCTTAATTGCTAATGCGGAAACCTCACAAAGCACTTGATGGCGTATACGGAGACCTCTCACATCAAAAACCTGTTCCAGCGGCAACCCCAGCGGGTTATCTCGAATCAAAGAAACAGTACCAATCACCTCATTGTCCCAAAGAGCGAGAATCACTGTGGTCGATGGCAGGAGATGATAGGGAGTTAAGCGCAATCCATGCTCATTCTCCGAAGTATATCCCTTCTCCAGATAACTACTATACAGAACCCTAGCCGCCGCCAGATATTCTTCTTTGGTTTGGGCCACCTTGAATTTAAGAGGGCCAGGCAGTATCTCTGGAAACTTGATTTTCCGACGAAAGAAAAAGTATTTTAAAAATTTCATAAGTACGACTCCAGTTCGACAAAGGTATTGTATCCTTCTTAAGTCTAGCAATTATACTTTCGTCGAGCTTGACCCCCTTTGACTTTTTAAAGCAATCTATTAGAACTGAATTCGGTCCTGTAAAGGAGTTCAACAAAATGAGTTCATTCGGAACAGCGAAACAAAAGAGGCTTAAGACCAACGAATCCCCCACTGAGGAGAAGCTCTTTAAGATCATTCAAGCTCCAAACTATGAAACAAGGATTTTCAAACATCTCTCCCACCACCATTGGGCCCGCTTCGAACGCGCTCATCATTGGAAAACCAACGCGCGCGAAGTGGATGTGTTTGGCGATTGTTGGTCTTTAGCTTGGACGGACTTCAACAGCGATAAAGTGTCGGTTCAAACTCGCCGGCATAAAATTTATCTTAACGGCCCGTGTATTGTCTGGGCACCACCCCATTCTATTATTGATTGGCGATTTCGAGGTGGGGCGATTTTTTGGCAGGCCGTGCTTTCGAACTTACGCTTGCCTCCGACGCTTCCTTTACGAGCCTGTATCTATAATCGAGAGTCGAACCTAGTTCTCCCAAATGACTTAATTGAAGTGGAAGAGCTTTTAAAATATTGCACAGTTCGCGAGTTTATCGATAAAGAAGAGTCTAGCTCCAGCGTCTCGAAACGCTGCAAAGATTTTATGGATCGCCACTGGCGCGAGTCATACAGTATCGAAGAAATCAGTCAGCGTCTTGGTTACAATCAGTCCGTAATGGATCGGTCTTTTAAGAGTTGCTATGGACTCTCTCCCCAACAATACCGAAACCGGAAGCGAGTGCTCGATTCTGCACACGCACTGATTTTAGAAAACGCAAAAGTGACCGATATGGCCTTAGATGTTGGATTCTCCGGCTTGGAGAATTTCAGCAAGCAATTCAAAAAACTTTTTCGAATCCCACCCTCAAAATTCTCACAAGCAACTTAAAAGACCTAAAACACGAAAAAGGACCGACGAGTTGCCGTGGCGATGCCCGTTTTTCATTCCTTCGCTGGGGGGGGAGGAGTTTCCTTTTTATGTTCCCAATAAAATAACTTGTCTTCATTTCTCTATAACCAATTTTAAAAATCTTAAAGAGTTCTAAATCCCCCATTTCAGCCTTTACAATCAAATAAAACCTATGGAGGCTTGTTTCATTTACAAAGGAGTGAGTCATGAAAACACCATCCGTTTTTTCAATAGTACGAGGCGCTGATCGGGAGCACACGAGCGGTTTTGAACGATCGCTCATTAGCTGGAGATCGGTTACTGCAGGGTTACTTGTTGCGATGATTGCTTATTTTGTTTCGATGGCGATGGGGGTCGGAATGGGCGGATTCTTTGCATCGAACATGATAGAGCAAGGAGGAAGCGTCTCTCGTCTTGCAAGTGGTGCCGTTCTTTGGATTGGCGTTTCCGTCTTTCTGTCACTGGCCGTTGGAAGTTATTTTGCTGCAAGGACCTCTCGATTTATCACCGGCCGTATTGGTGCGGCTCATGGCATTGTGATCACGGCGCTTTTTTTTGGCATTCTCATTTATACAACAGGACAAGCCATCGGATTTGCAGGACGCGGGATTGGTAACCTCATAGGCGCTGTTGCTGTTGGGACCACAAATCTCTCATCCAATTCCATGATTCAAAATGCAGTCGAAAGTGCTCTGTATGGTATTCCTCTCAAGTCAGATCCTGGTGTCGTAGCTCAAGGCCTATTGAATCGATTGTTTCAAGGTAATCCAAAAGCAGCAAAAACTTATTTAAGTTACCAAACCAATCTCTCAGAAGCTGAACTGAACCGTCGA
>JBILOD010000216.1:0-6699 GCA_044374645.1 Pseudobdellovibrionaceae bacterium
AGGTTTCAAACACTCTTGAGATTCGAAGTAAATATGCTCTTGTAAGCATCTTAAGCAAAATGAAAGAGCCTCTAAATAGAAACTACTTTATGCTCCAAAATATTAATAACTTTCCCTGGCTTTTTGAAGATCCTGAGGGAGTCCAACAGGTTCTTAACCAACTGAACTTTGGAGAGGCCTCTTTACCCTTACTTGAGGCCTTTAAGAAGCATAACCAGAGAAAACCCAAACTGATAACTGACCTCTTGGTACTCATTGCTAAAACCCATGGTACGGCGTTTAGCGATTTTTATTCGAGCACCCTGAATGAATCCATTGAAATCCAGTTCGCGAATTCCGGTGAAAAACTCGACTTTAACTGGATTTACTATTTTCCTGACCTACCGAGCATTCGACAATTTCTCAAATTTGCAAGTACTAAAGTTCCTTTAAAGTGGTTTGGTGAGCTCGCTAATCTTTATAAGGCTGGTTTCAAGGTACCCATCACCGATGAGAATTACCAAGCTCTGATTGCATATAGAGATTCATTTATTGAGGAACTTTTTGAACAGGCCTTTTCAAAAGGAACCCAGCTCACCTTATCAAACTTTGGCCAATTGACGTATTTTCTGACCGACCAGAAAATTTACTTCCGAATTCTCGACCGCTTTATAAAAGAGGTTGAGCCCACTACCAAGGCTCGCAACAATGTCGATTGGCTGATGCCTCTCCGCCCGAGCTGGAACAATGTTAACATCGACTTCAGTAAGTTCTACCCGGAGTTCACACTCTATGTCGTACTCCATATTCGCGAACTCCTTCCTCTCATAAGGCTTGACCTGCTCAGGCCAAATGACTCCCTACACAACTATATGATTTGGCATGCGAACTCGATAAATGATAAGGCCCTTGCCCTGGAAGCCTTTAAAACCATACTTATGCAACGTTTGATTGAATCAGCAGTTTATGACTCTGATTCCAAAACGGTTGAAGAGCAGCTAGCATCATGGCAACACATCTTGAATCGAGCCCATCAAAGTAAAGATGGTCTTAGTACCGCCGACACACTTGATGCCTTGCAGAGGATAATTAGCGAAGAACGAAGCGCCTACCAGCCCAAACGAGGAAAATTCAAGTCTTTTTTCCTGGGGGATGAACTCAAAGAAGAACGAGCCAACTCTTCTCCTTTGGTTGCCCAAATTGTGGCGCGATTGGAATCAGATACCGAAGTATCAGTGAATAAAATTGAAGCTTTGATTAAAACCCAGCCTCAACTTCTTCATCACTTTGACTACCTCAAGGCAACCCCAACAGGCCGAACCTGTGAAGATGCCTTAGCTCCACACTGAATCTATCAAAACTAAATCGATTGGACGTATAAGTTCGTCCCATTCCCATCTATTTCGTTGACCCTGCTTTATTAAATAGTCAGCATTTAATTATCTCATCGGGGTGACTTATGAAATGGGGTAATGGTTTTACCATTAGAGCAGGGACACTTTTTGCGATATCGCTTTTTGTTTCTGAGGCCTCCCCTTCAGATTATTTTGTCACGGAGGCCTATTTGAGCCAGGAGTTGGCTTCGGACCGCATTGTGACTCAAAATTTCAACCCGGAGCCAGCATTTATTTCCAAGGCTCCTAAAATTACTTCTCCAGCGTTACTCTTTGTTGAGCCAGAAAAATTAAAACACACAATTTGGGGATTTGGCGGAGCCATAACAGAATCATGTCTCAATAATCTAGCTCAAGCTCCGATGACCACACAAAAACAGTTTAGAGATTTACTCTTTGACCGAGAACAGGGCGCTGGCCTGTCAATGATTCGCATTCCAGTTGGGGGCCATGATTTTTCAAATGGTGATTATAGCCTGAATGATTTAGGTCCCGGAGAAACGGACCCACTCCTTATGCGGATGAATTACGATTCACTTTACCCTATCGTAGAGTGGTTAAAGCCGGTCCAAGCCCAAGTTCCTGAACTTAAGCTGATGATCACCCCTTGGACTCCACCCGCTTGGATGAAGGACAACGACCATTTGCGCGGCGGCCAGCTCAACAAGATTTATTTTCCGACTTTTGCCAACTACCTACTCAATGCGATTCAATTCTTTGAACGCGAAGGGATTTCTATCCATTACCTCTCTGCCCTCAACGAACCGCTCATTGAAGAGGCCAAAAGTACCTGGCATTATCCCCAAGCCTATATGAACCTTGATCACCAATGGGAGTTCGCAAATGAGCACCTACTCCCACGACTTCGCTCTAAATCTCTAAGGACTGGTAAAACCACGGAACTTCTTCTCCATGATCACAACTGGGGCAATGCCGCTGGAACGGCTGAAAAATTTCAATCTCTTTTCGAGAAGGAACAAACGGGTATCGCAGGTTTAGCCACCCATTGCTACAGTGGAAATCTACAAACACAGACTGACTTTCATGAACGCTGGCCCGATCTGGCCACCATGAACAGCGAATGCACGGCGAATATATACTCTACAGCGGATGAATTTGACTTTCAGTGGTGGCTGGAAAATCAAACTGTAGATTCTACCCAGTTGGGTTCAAGAGGTGCATTGGCATGGAATCTCTGCCTTGACGAAAATGGAGGTCCCCACAATGATGGGTGCGACAACTGCCGTGGGGTAATCACTATTAATTCAAAGACCCATCAGCTGAAATTGAATCCCGAGTACTATGCCCTAGCACAAGTTGCGCGCGTTATTCGCCCCGGAGCAAAAGTGGTTCAGCACCATATCAGTGGAGCAACAACTGTGCGTGCCCTTACAGCGATGAACGAAGACCATTCTTTAGTTGTGGTCCTGCGTAACCCGGCAACAGAACCCGAATCCCTTAGGCTGCAAATTGCGCCAAACTCTCATTCTAATGTTTTTGAAGTACCTGCAAAATCAGCGATGACCTTGCAAATGCAACGATCTTCGTCCGGAAGATATTAGTAGGCTTAACCAGCAATGAGGGTTAATGTGGCCGACTTGACATCACCTTTTTCAATTGTAACTTCTAGGCGACTCATAGACTCTGTACCGTCAGTAGTAGCATCTACGACATCAAACTGACATTGATCTTTTCCACCAAGCACATGATCACATTGAATATCAGTAATACTTATTGAAGTATAGGGAGCCTTAATCTCTCTGTTGATCATGGCTGCAAGCAATTTTGTCTCTGCCTTTGCCTCACGACTTGTGCCCAAAAGTTTTTTGACTACAACTTGGCGAATGATAACTTCGGCGGCAATTTGCTGTTCGGGCGAGAACTCAGAAGCATTCGCATTCACTGCTCCTAGACCTAATACTACTGCGATGATTGAGATAACTATTTTCATACTTTGCTCCCTAAATTTTTTTGTGACTTGTAAAGACACCGAAACTTGGGCTTCTTCTAAACGAAACCAATATACATTAAAAGCAGATATTAATCATACTATCTATTCCTCATTGGAATAGATCAGCTTGGGCAAAGTTTTGGTTGATGGATTCACCCTGGACTTCCAGCCTAGGAAACCGGCCCACCTCATAGTTAGATTCTGTTCGGAATTAGCGAATACAAATTGTCTCAACAGAGCGTTGCTCGATTCGCAAATTTATCGATAATTTAAACAATATAATGAACCTTTTCAAAAAACGATTCTCTGACAACTTTGTCAGCAGTAATTGGAATTTAACCGCGCTCGTCAAAACTTAAGATTGTGATTTCCCAGCGAAACTGTTCAGATTTTGAAAATGAAATATTCATTTTCTCACGCTTTGGAACGATGGAGTTATACAAATTCACCGAAGGGACTTCAGATAATTCTAATAAAGTGACTAGAACAAAGTCGAGGTTATTCTTTTACACAGAATTTGAGACTTTCCGCCTTTTAAATTGATTCTGAGGCGGCACGCATCTTGCTCTTTGTATCTATGGTCACACAAAAAAACTCCGGGGGGAGCATGAAAAGACTTACTAAGCTAAACAAAGACTTCTTTAAGATAATGCTAACATCAAGTTCAATTCTTGTTGGATGCTCGAATTACTCCGGAGCGATTAAAGTTGAACACGGTGTTAATGCGCAAGCCACCAAGGGTGCCGGTGACACAACAACTTCGGCACAATGGGTTGATGTTATCGATGATACAACGAACGGTGGACATAGTTACGTCGACTCTAATGGCAACGTCATCACCCCAGAGCCTCAGCCTTCCACTGGCACAACAACACCGCCGGCGACAGCACCAACACCTGAGTCACCTGTGGTGACTCAACCAGCACCAACACCTGAGTCACCTGTGGTGACTCAACCAGCACCAACTCCTGAGTCACCCGTTGTGACTCAACCAGCACCCATACCCGAGTCACCCGTTGTGACTCAACCAGCACCCACACCCGAGTCACCCGTTGTGACTCAACCAGCACCCACACCCGAGTCACCCGTTGTGACTCAACCAGCACCCACACCCGAGTCACCCGTTGTGACTCAACCAGCACCAACTCCTGAGTCACCGATTGTGACTCAACCAGCACCAACTCCTGAGTCACCGATTGTGACTCAACCAGCACCAACTCCTGAGTCACCGATTGTGACTCAACCAGCACCCACACCCGAGCCACCCGTTGTGACTCAACCAGCACCCACACCTGAGTCACCGATTGTGACTCAACCAGCACCCACACCCGAGTCACCTGTGGTGACTCAACCGGCTCCAAACCCAGGATCACCTGTTGATGCTTGCCTCCCTGTGGCCCAAAACCAGTGCGGATCAAAATCAACGTCTTCTCAGTGTGGTGATGATGGATTTGACTCCTCGACCGATATTGAAGACGCCAATGAGTGCCTCACATTGAAAGGCCTCAATATC
Source organism: Pseudobdellovibrionaceae bacterium (assembly GCA_044374645.1). Taxonomy (GTDB): domain Bacteria; phylum Bdellovibrionota; class Bdellovibrionia; order Bdellovibrionales; family Bdellovibrionaceae; genus CAUJGP01. The sequence goes on from JBILOD010000216.1 coordinate 4,838, forward strand.
GCCAAGGGAATTTCCAGTCGAGTTATGCCACACCTTAAAGACAACCAAAAAAATGTGTGGCTCACTGACCAACCAATCACTGAACCGATTTCGGGTCACGGTAAGCTCATCGTTATTTATACTGGAAAAGCCGAGCGCGGCAGCATTATTAAAATCGATGGCTGGAAAGGTAAACTCATCCTTTGCGGCTTCATTGTTGATGAATTGAAAAAGATCCGAGGCAAGGTATCCCTGATCAACTCAAGCGTGAAAAAACTTGAATACAGCCGTGGCCGAGTTGTAGCAAATCTGATCCAAACTATCGGCGGTGCTACGCAAATTGCTTCCACTTCGATCAGCGGTGGACTTTTAAATTCTGGCGTGTTCTCAGTTTCTAATAACAAAATCACCAGCACTGGCGACTGGACTAAGATGACTTCGGAGTCGGTTAAAGCGAAAGCAGACCTCCTTGCAACTCAAAAGTCATCTGCGGCAGAACAAGAACATGCGATTAAAGATCTGCAAAATCAGATTTCAACTTTAGAAAAAAATGGCAAAGAGAAAAATAAAAGGGCTATTGCTGATTTGAACGCTAAGATCAAAGATCTCAGGGACCTCCTTAAGGACCTTTTAAACTTAAAAATCGGGTTTGCCAGCGATGACGATGATCATGACTGTGAGCATGACTCTCGCAAAGGATACGAAATCGATATTTTCAAAAAATGGAAAGAGTTTGCAGAAAAATCAAAAGAAAAAATTAAACAGTGCCACAAAGATGGTAAACAAATTGCTGACCAAGCTAAAAATGGAGTTTCGGGCTTAGTCGGCGGACTCGCCAGTCTCTTCAAGAAGTAATCGTCGCAGCAGTGAATAAATCTCAACGACTCAGGTAGACCCCCTGAGTCGTTCTGTTTTTTTCAGAACAAAATAAATCTTGTCTACATCACAAGATCGATGAAACAATATTGAAATGCTAAGACAACTTTTACCTTTTGCCCCCACCCCCTCCCCTCTTGACATCAAAGTGGATATCGAATTTCAGCAGGATCTTCAGTGCCTTGATATTGTTTATCATCTAACGGGTGACCTTGAATCTATCGACCTTGTCAATCAACCCTGCCAACCTAAATCCAGAGCTGATGAGCTGTGGAAAAACACCTGTTTCGAATGGTTTCTAAAATCACCGAAGGACAAACAATACTGGGAGTTTAATGCCTCCCCCACTGGAAACTGGAATTTTTACCACCTTGACGATTATCGCGAAAATCTGAAACCTTGCACCTTGATTGAGGCTCCCGAGCTTCAATCGAAAAGGGAGATCTCAAAAACTAACTTTACTTACACGTTTTTTATCAGGGCTCCACTTGCCCTCTGGTGCGCCAATCACTCTCATCTGATCGCTGACGCTAAATTGGCCGTCACGGCAGTGATTCGATGGAAGAGTGGTGAATGCTCCTATTTTTCATTAAGACATCCAGAGGCTAAAGCTGATTTTCACCACGAATTTGGCTTTCAACATTTGCTTATTCAGTCGAGCTAAAAAACAGACCTTAAAATTCAAAACTAACAGCGTAGACCTAATCGCCGTGCCATAACAGAGGAGAACCAAAATGATAAAACTCGGTATTGATCGACTCATTTCCGATAAGAATTTGCGCAGTGACCTTGGGAACCGCCGACTCGCCCTCGTAGGACACCCGGCCTCAGTCACTCATAATCTTCAGCACTCTCTGAATGCCCTTATTGAAAACAATTTCAATGTTGTTTGTGCGTATGGACCCCAACATGGAATGCGCGGCGAAAAACAAGATAACATGATAGAAAGTGAAGACTATCTAGACCCTGAATTAAAAATCCCTGTTTACAGTCTTTACGGCACTTCA
>JBILOD010000202.1:0-7078 GCA_044374645.1 Pseudobdellovibrionaceae bacterium
AAATCGCTGGCAACAAGGGACCGTGGCACTTTTCGATTGAGGCTCTTCATACGCCGTTCGAACTCAGATTTCAAATGACGAGCTCTCTGAATTTTTTCTGACAATATGGAAATCTGAAGCTCAAGTGTAGCCAATTGCGCACTGACCTCATGATCCACCAACAACCCTCGGTGATGGCTCCATTGGTTCATAAGCATTTGAGTTTCTTGCTCCAATGCTGGAACTTTGATCTGAAGCTCCAATATCAGTGCCTCCAACTCTTTCAAGCGAGACTCTGCTGACTGAACTTTTTCCCAATCCCCATGCAACCTGAAAAGTCGTTTCTGACGAATCAGATTTTTGTGTGTTTGCACAGACTGTATCAGACGCTCAACACTTTTTAATATACCGCCAATACGATTCAGTTTTTCGCTGCAGGTTTCAATTTTAGCAGCAATCTCGCGCCCATTTTGGACGTTCTGCAGCAGCATGTCCAGATGGGGACACTCGTTTTCAATCAACATGTTTTCGCGAATAAATTGATCAATCTGTGTGATTGATTTAACGTAAAAGGCGCGATTCAAGATCTTAAGATCTTCTTTGGTGACATTGCCGAAAGTGGTTGAGAGTGATAGAAAATAAGAATTGGCCGTATCGAACACTTCGGTCAGACTTCCCTTTGCAGCTACTTTCTCTTTGAGATCCCTTTGGTTTTTTGGCAATAGCCCATCTGGGCACAGATCTGCAATGGTTAATAGACCATGTTTAAGCACAAAAACATTTGAATCACTAAGTTTATAGTTCTGATACCACCATACGCGACCGACCGTCACAAACCGATCCACTTGCATATTATGTTGAAATTGCAGAAACACCATCGAACAACCGTTGCGTCGGCTATAAATGTTGGAGGAATCCATGGTGCTTGCGCCCGTGGATGAAGAGAATTTGCCGAGAACATAATCTCGCACACTGCGCCCTCCCGATCCTCCTGACTCCATGTCGTGTGTGACACCAAGCTTGACCATTTGTTCAAAGGGCAGGAGTGTCACCATCAAGCCATCAATTAAAGATGTTTTGCCGGATCCATTTTGCCCAAGAATGGCGGCGGCAGGAGACGGTTGAAAGAGCGGCCCCCACTCGCTGTTCGTTCTAAAGTCTATCACCTGGGCCTCTTGAAAATTCCCCCAGTTTAGAGTTTCCATCCTTACCAGAGAATACCCACGTTCAATCATAATACCCCCTCGTCATTCTCTGCACTCTCTTCAGTTACTCCAGAAACTTCTATGGATTTACCAACTTGAAAGTAACCTTCGATTTTTTTACGCAGTTCATCCACCGCGCTGGCGTTCATCAGAATGTCGGTGACCGGCGATATTTCAAAACGCTCATAGTTTTCGTTAAAAGGGAGCAACACCTGTAATTCAACGAGCTCCTCGAGACTGGCACGGAATTCCCGTTCCACTTTACGATCTTCTTTTTCTACAACGTATTCGGACAAGTACATTCGCAGTTCTGATCTCTCAACCATCGGCAGATCCGCCTGCTCAGGGTTTTGAAAAAACAGGAGCCGCCGGCTTCGCAGATAGAGCAATAACAGAGAGGTCATTCGATTTAACATCCGAGTGGAACCCAATTGAAATCCGATGGCCTCTTCTAAATCCGCTGAATAGGGGCGAAGGTAAGCCAAACCTAAAATTTCATTCACTTCCAAGGTTGCGCCCATTTTGATTACGACTTTCTGAAGGTCCTCGCGAAGATCCAAGATAGTTTTGTATTGCGCTTCGTTACGGGAGCGTAGAATAAAACGCCCTCGTAAAAGGCGCCTCAAACAGCCTGCGATTTGCACTTCGGTTCGACTAAATTCCATACACAGCCTCACTAACATTTCTACTCGATGACTTACATTCTGATTCTAACTTCAAGATCCTACGCTAAGGCTTGGCCTCGCCTTGTTGGCTTGGGCTTGGTTTGCCTTCAACTTCAACTTCGGCTTGGCTCTAATTCTCGTAAGTAAATTCTGCTGAAAAAGAGCCACGAAGTTGGACCTTTTCAACAAAATCTAAGTAAGCCCTAAAGTTTGGCGCTTGGATCACAACATCTAAAGCCCTGCCTTTATCGCATACAAATAATCTGGGCTCTTCGGAAACACAAAACGTCCCTTTGATGTATCAATCACAATAGGTTTTTCGTGTTCGATCATTTTCTTCTCAATTTTATCGGTGAATAACTCCACCTCAGAAAGAACGTAATAAACCCCAAGACTTTTCAAATTCTCATACTGACTCAGAGTCACTGGCTGGCCTTTGTGGCGATACAATGTGGTCAGCAATTCCTCAACGATCTTTTGCACACTCTGTTCTTCGCTGGCGAGAATCGCCTCCGCGAAAGCTCGGATTTCGGCCTCATCAAAAGATTGAAAACTCAGAGCCTGGGCCGGAGACTCGGTGATCACCTCAAATTCATTCACGGAGACCGCACCCACCTGCGCATGCATCGGCAAATCCACTTTTTGCGGAAGGTCATCCCAAAACAACAAGGCCTCATCTTTATTTTGATTAAACACGGAGAATATCTCTCGAATATCACCGTGAAGACGTTGAGCATCCACCAAAAGAGCGTAATTAACTTGTTGTTGGAGTATTTTTAATTGCGCCTGCCGAATGGTCTCAATCTCTCGATGGGCCCCTTCAAATTGTTGTTTGAACCCTTTCAAAAAAGACCGCTTGAGATGTTCTTCGGCCACGAGTTCTTTTTTTGAAACTTCTGATAATAACAAATCAAGATCACGATTCTTAAATCGGGAACCATAGGCATCCAAATAGGAAAGCATTTCGGTGGCCTGGGTATAACTTCGAAACTGAGGCGTCTGACTGAGGTTCTGATAAAAATCGGCGACCAGATTAATCGCTTGTCCTGCCGTTGCGTCTTTATTGAAATAGGTTTGCGCCAGCTCGCGCCGGACTTTTTCGATGGCGGCCTTAACGTCCTCGATGGCTGTCAAAAGATAGATCGCCGATTCTTCCGCCTGATTGAATAACTCTTCAGAGGAATAATCCATTGGTAAAAGTTCCGCGGCGACCAAACCCATGGTTTCGATGCGTTTCAAGTCTTCTTGGTAGCCTTTAATTTTAGAACGGTGATGTTGAATGGCTTCTTGCAAACTCATCTGCTGGCGCGAAAGCAGCATGTTATTCAGTGATCCCAGCAGTGTTTCTGCACTCGCACCTGTGAACTTTGCCCTTTGGGCCACCAGGGATTCAAAGAGCTTCAACATTTCTTTTCCAGATCGAGTGCCCTCGATGAACCTTTGCCCAGTGTGATCATGCCAATCACGAAGAACATCGAGTTCTGCAATCGCCGTCGAGAGAAAACTGCTCACTTTTTGGTCGACGTTTTGGAGCTCTTTTTCAGAAAAACACCGTAGAAGAATAGTCCTAATAACCTCATAGGCGGTTCGTGTTCCCTCTTCCTCAAGAACATCATAAATGGCGGCAATCACCGCCACGTATTCTTGCCAATCTTCTTTTTGGAAAATGCGAAGGTACGGGTGATTGGCGAACACACCCCCCAGTGATTCTCGATTTAACTGTTCGATTCGTTTTGCCATTCAGGCTCCAAGCGAAGCCACTGGCTACCATAATCTGTTGCGCTCTGAAAGCCTATTTCATACCTGAGGACAAAAATTCAATAATGCTGTGTTGGCTCTCTTTGCTGGCATACCTGGCTGACTTATCATGCTGACTTACCTGCCAATCTCCCCGGGATATGGCGATCACCGCTGGAACGCATAAAAAGGAAAAGGCGCTAGGACCACGTTTTTATGCAATTGAAAATGAGCGTGTAACACTCTTCAAAGTCTTTTAGATGGTTTTCGACGATGCTGTTAACTGTCTCAGGTTTGATTTCCCTGTAGTCATGAACTGAAATATTCCTGAATCCGCACCTTGACACCGAACTTTCCCAAAAATTAGTTGTTCAGGTAGTGTCAAATTAGATATTCACCGTCGAGCTGGAGACCCGGAGGACGCCGATGTCATGCCCCAGCACGATGGAATTAAGGCCTTAATCCATTGGTTGGCTCAGTAAACTCCGACCACAATTGGTCTCCCCCGCTTTAATCAGGAAATGTCAAAGCCGAATGTTTTATGGGAACGATCCACCTAAATGTCATACTTTGATTTCATACATCTTACATCATACATCTTAGATTAGCGGCATTATTTTTCACAAAGTCGAGCGGAGATCCTCCAGCCAATGTATGCCCTCTCGAACCAACTGTTTCGCTTGGGCCGCAGTTCCTGCCTCGGCGTAACAGCGAAACTCCGGCGCATTTCCTGAAGGGCGGAAGTGAATGATGTCGTCGTTCGCAAAGGTGAGTCTCAAACCGTCGGTTTCGTTGGCGTCCATGACTAATCCATATTTATTGATAAACTGCTGTTGAAAACTCGACCCTTTTCGAATGGCATCGTAGACCACCTGTTTTTTTTCAACAGGATAGGCTCTCAAAAGATCTGAATCGGTGTACCGCGCTGGCAGCTGGCCCACTAATTCACTCACTGTTTGGTTACGTTCCACGGCAAGGGCGAGGCTGCATAAAATCGGCAAAATCGCATCGCGTGTTGGCAGCGGTCGAAGAGTGACTCCGTCGCGATGAACGGAAGAACCAAGCAATAGCCCTCCGTTAGCTTCATAACCCACCGTCAGGGATTTTTCAGCGGACGCCGCCATGGCCTCTATTACAAACGGAGAACCAATTTGAGTTCGTATGATTTTTTTGAACCCACCTATCCGCTCAAGAGCCGAATTGGAACTCACCGGAGTCACGACCGTTTCTGCTCCTAAAAACTCGGCGCTCAGAATTCCGATTGAATCACCACGCACCATTTGGAGAGTTTCATCACAGAGCAGCGGCCGATCGCCATCACCATCACTACTCACGACTGCAAAAAAATTCGATTCCGCGCTAACATCGAAAACCGTCCGGATTGCCCTTACGGCCTCATCTGTCTCAGTATCAACGGGCGTGAATATGGAGCTCCGCCCAACCTCCACCACAATGAACCCCAACCCTGAGAGAATGGGCTTCCAGAGATCACGAGAAACAGTGGAGTGTTGGTAGACAATGATTTTCTTCCCCGAAAAGCGAGAGCGGTACGAACTAAAAAATCGCACATAACGATCAATATAGAGGGCGCGAGCGGCATCGGCGCCAGCCTCCTGATTTGCATCAATTGAGCTGCCCTCCTGGATTTTCTGCGCCATTATTCGATCAAAGTTTTTTACAATGGCCTGTTCATCGGCTTTGAGAATTTCGCCCCATGGCCAGTAGAATTTGATTCCATTGCGATCAGCTGGGATGTGACTTCCTGTAACCATAACACCAGGCACTCCCACTTCACTGCAGTAGAGTGCCAGAGCCGGAGTTGGTATGCGTCCACAATCTACCCACTGATAACCGAACTCTTCGAGCGCCCGTTTAATCAAAAATATAATCCCCGGCGTGCTCTCTCGCAAATCTCCGGCCACAGCCACCCGCTTCGGAGTTTGGCGATCTTGCGTCATTTTGCCGACAGGATCCAGTGAACTCGGAGCGTCGATCTGTTTGATGGGCGTAATTTGTTTGATGGACTCGCTAGGTTTAATTTGCTCAAAATGTTCGATAAAGGCCTGAATATAGGCTTTCACAATCAACTCGGTGAAGTCCTCATTGAGTCCACGAATTCCTGAAGTTCCAAATTTAAGGGCCATGGCGCCGATCTCTCTTTTTGCGTTAGTATAGTCGAGTGTACCATCTTAGCCGACTTTATGATTTTTGTCCTCGGATTTTGCCATGTTTATCCTCGGTGAGCCAAAATTGAACCAAAGAATTGGTGTCCAATTATCGGAATTCATCATGAAATCTTTAATAATGATTTTCAATTGTGCCATCATTGATTTTAGCCATTAGCGTCGTCTCGAGTAGTTTTTTTAGTTCATCGAAGTATTTTGAAATATGAAGCTCGCCTTCTTCGTACGACTGAATGATCGGATGATTAATAAAAAATGCAAGATTATGATCGGTTGCGTAGTAGCTTATAAAAAAATCAATATGTTTCGATGGCTTGTAATAGCTGAAGGTAAGTATAAACTTAGAGGTTTGGGAAAAAGTACACCCCATTGAAACAGAGTCTTCCCCTCTGGTAAAATTAGCATTTAAGTCTTCGATAAACGGCTTTAAATGTGGCGTACAAATTAGAGGTCTTTCTTCTACTCCTGAAAAACAGAAATTGTTTGTTTCTAAAACTGGTTTAATAATTTCAATCGCTTTTTTAAAGGCTGGTAAAAAGCTTTTCATAATTTATCCTACCTATTTCTTAGTCCTTTTAAGTATTTTTTAATTGTGTCTATTTCCATACCCACGAAGACGCTAGGGTGTTTGCGGCATTATTAATTTCATCAGCTAGAGCGTGAACGCGCCCCATTCTTTGCCCGAGCACAACAGTTTGCCCTGAAGTCCCTGGTATCATTACGTGAACCTTGGTACCTAATTTTTGAGACGCATGAAGGATTTCTTCTGCGACTCGAATTTCACCAAAAGTTGCCTTTGCCATTTAACATTACAGTTGAGGAATTATTGTTGAATGGCACGTAATCAGCATAAAAAAGCGTCTGATTGGTGCTAGGGCTGTAGTAGTAACCATCGGCAGGAATTGGGCTGTCACCTGAGAGAATATAACCTTTACCATTAAGCATTGCAGTTCCATGACGATAGATGGCCCAACCGAATTCGGAGAAAAAAATGATCTGTATTCCTAACGTGAGAGCTAAACTAAAAAAGGTAGTTTTTAAACTTTGCATAGATCGTCTTTCTTTAATTCCACGGATATTTAATAACGGGTCCCATGTTACTATTGCTTTCGTAGGTCTTGACTTTATCTCTCAGCACTCGGTGTTCACGCTTTATTTGAGCCAAGTCTTCACTGAGCCTCTCTCCGTCGATGTGAAGCCATTCTTCAGACAGCAAAAGTGTACTTTGTTTTGCGCTGTTGGCTTCTTGTAAAAATCGATAAAGGCGATCTTGATGTTGAAGATTTGCACTTTGCCAAAGCTTCGTAAT
>JBILOD010000005.1:0-22773 GCA_044374645.1 Pseudobdellovibrionaceae bacterium
TTGTGCTCCGGCCGTCATTAAGGAGTTGGCGCAGGGAAAACCTAAGCTCATTGTCTATGTGAGTTGCGATCCGATGACCTGGGGGCGAGATGGACAACTTTTTCTTAAGGAAACCCGTGCCAGCGGAACTGATTATCGCATAGCGACTATCCATGGACTCGACATGTTTCCTCAGACGGATCATATTGAAGTGTTCAGTGTTTTTGAGCGAAAGGATTAGCTCAAAAACGGAAATGAGTCTGCACGGAGGAGGGACCATGAGATTGCTTATATTGTGCGTTCTATTTTTGACGAGTTGTACAAGTCGCGGTCCATCCAATAAGGACTTAGCACAGGTTCATTTTCGGGTGGGGACCAATCATTTAGAAAAAGCCAACTATCCCGACGCCTTGCGAGAGTTGCTTCAGGCTGAGGCACTCGATCCTAAGGAGGCCCTGATTCAAAACAATTTGGGTTTGGCCTATTTCATGCGGCAACGACATGAATTGTCGGAAACTCATTTGCGTCGGGCCATTGCTCTCGATTCGAGTTTTACCGATGCCAAGAATAACTTAGCTCGAGTATTGATTGAGCAAGGCAAATACAAAGAGGCTCGAACGTATTTGTCCGAAGTTTTGGAGGATTTGACCTACACCCAGCCGGGAAAAGTGTACGTTAATCTGGGACTTTCCTATTTTCGTGAACAAAGCTATGCGGAAGCCAAAGAAGCTTTCTTAAAATCGATCGGATATGATCGAGAAAATTGTCTTGCACAGAATTATTATGGTAGAAGTTTACTGGAATTAAAAGAGTCTGCAAAAGCGATTCAAGCCTTAGATAAAGCAGCCGGCTATTGTTTAAAGGTAAACTTCGACGAACCGATCTATTTTAGTGCCATCGCCTATTATAGAATGGGAGATCGTCTAAAAGCTCAGTCGCGACTGGAAACCCTGGTGCAGAAGAACAGCCCTTACAAAGATAAGGCTGAAACGATGTTGGAAATTTTGAGGAAATAAAGATGAAAAAAACGGGGCAATTGTTAAGAGAGGCAAGAGAGGCGCGTGGAATTTCCCTTCAAGAGATTTCGGTCCATCTGAAAATCAACAGCCGAATCCTTCGAGCCCTCGAAGAGGGTGATCAGGCCCAATTGCCGGCCAAAACTTTTTTAAGAGGCTTTGTTCAGAGCTATGCGCAGTTTTTGCGATTGAATGGTGACGAAGTTCTTGAACTCTTTCAGGCTGAAATGGGTACAACCCATCCTAAAATGATCACCAAGCAAGTAGAGGCAGCAGCCGCCGTAGAACCGGCCAAGCCGAGTTACTATGCCCCTACGGTTACAACTTTAAGTGCCGACACTGCGACAACTCCATCGGCAAAGCCCGCACCACCGACAGAGTCTAAATCGCAATCAGCTCCAGAAATTAAGCGGGAAGAGACATTACAGCGAACAGCCGTTCCAACGCTTTCTGTGGATCAAAAGACCTGGTCTCATTCCATGAAAGTTGGAACGATCGTGGTGATCATCGCCATCGCCGGAATTATTTTTGGAGTTATTAAAACCATTGAAAAATACGAAAGAGAAGCTCAAGTCGTGCAGCCACCACCTCTTGAGCTACAAGCCGTTCCGCGCACAGAAGTTGTTCCATTAATTTCACCGCTATCCACCATGGTTCCTCCAGAGGGCGCAGAGGCCTTAGGCACCGATGTGCCAACTCCTAACCTACCATCAGAAGCAGTACCACCCGACGCGCAAGCTGCGGTACCGGTGCCATCAACCTCGCCAGCTCCGGCCCCTGTTGTAGTAGCGCCAGTACCGTCAACAGTCCCTGCTACAGAAGCTGCAGAGGCACGTCCGCAGGAAGTGATTATTGAGGCTTTGGATCGAGTGGTCGTTGAGTATAGTATTGATGACAAACCTAAGGCGACCTTGGTTTTGAATCCTGAGAAGGTTCATACTTTCAGAGGAGACAAAAGAGTTTCATTGGGGTTTAGTGACGGTGGATCAATTAATCTTATTTATAATGGCAAGGACAAGGGCGTTCCGGGTAACTTAGGTAAACCACTCAAACTCAGCTTTCCCCAGTGACTATGGCAGTCCTTTGGATTGTTGCACTACTAGTCAAATTGGCCATTGTCAGTATTGTTCCGCTGACGGCCGATGAGCATTATTATTGGGTTTGGGCGCAAAATCTTTCGCTTTCATATTATGATCATCCACCCTTCGTAGCCTGGCTCTTTAAAATTGGAGATATGCTACCGGACTTTATGATTAAGTGGCCGGCGGTATTGTTCGGACATTCTGCGCTATTGATTTGGGCCCGGTTATTAACCAACCTAGGATGGACCGAAGAGCAAACTAAAAATTGGTTCTTTTTATCAGTGATGGCCCCTCTCGTGGGTTTGGCCGCTATGGTGCTGACTCCAGATTTGCCATTACTCTTTTTTCAAGCTTTAGCGATTTACAGCTTTGAACGGTCACTGACTAGACAGCGCGCTCGCGATTACGCACTTTTTGGAATGGCGTTAGGGTTGGGCTTTTCATCCAAGTACCACATTGTGCTCTTGATTCCGTGTTTCATTTTGTTTCTCGCTGTTTCTGGACAATGGCGAAAAGTGCAGTGGAGATTTTTGCCATTGGTCATCGGCTTGGGGCTTATTGGAAGTTTTCCGGTGTGGTTTTGGAATTACCAAAATGATTGGGCTTCTTTTCGGTTTCAACTCCATCACGGTGTGGGCAAGAAAACTTGGAAACCAGTCTGGCCCATCGAATATATTTTGTCGGTGTTGTTTTTGATTGTCCCGATCTATTGGCTCCTTTTCAAAAAGGCCGTCTCTGAGAATAAAGAAAAGCTAATGATATGGCTGAGCTTGCCCATCATTGGATTTTTCATACTCACATCTTTTAGATCTAAGGTTGAAGCTAATTGGAGTCAGCTTGCATTTTTGCCACTCTTATCGCTTTTAGCACGCTATGAAGTTAAACCATGGAGAGCCAGGTTCGTAGCCCTGCTCTGGACAGGCTGCTTAGGAGCGCTTGTGTTTTTTTGGTCCCGTCCATGGTATCCTGGGTGTCCGGAAAAGCTTTGTGAACCACGTCGTTTTGAAGCCCTCCCAGCTCTAACTAAAGACTACCAGCCTTTTTATGCCTCAAGCTATCAAATGGCATCGTACCTTTGGTTTATGACCAAACAACCCGTATTTAAACTGATGGACATGAGTCGAAGAGATTATTTTGACTCCTTTAGTGAGGCCCTTCCTAAGGGCGATTTTTTTTATCTAGCGAAGCATCAAGACACAAATCTTCCTGAATGGCTTCGCCGTTCCAGTTACCAGATGGAAATGGTTAGGGAGATTGATCCAGAGCTTAGGCTGTTGCGGTTTTCAAAACCAAAGGAGTCGAAGTGATAAAGTCCATCATTGCGATCATCTCACTAGCCATTATTTATCTCATTTATGGATTTATGGTGTCGACCTATCAGGTGAACAAGGGCCTCTCGACGATACACCATAATCATCCCTATCCATTTTTTGATTATCGAGGAGTGACAAATGTTTCTTCGGTTCGGTCTTTAGGAAGTGGTGAAGACCGGGAGATTGTCGCCGAGGCAAAACGGGCTGAGCTGGATTATTTATTTATCACTGATTATAATATGTTGGATAGCAATGCCTCAATGGAGGCTTATTATGGAGATTTGCTGGTATTGCGCGGAGCTAAATTCAGCTATTTGGACTCTCGGTTACTCTATTATCGGGGCGATGGGCTTGCGGGGGCCAATACACTTGGCGAAATTCAGGTTCATCTCACAGATCTATTGACTCAACCTCCAGAATCAAGAGGCGAATCCTTTGTGGTGTTGGCCCATCCGTTTTTGAAGGGTTACAGTTGGACAGGAGAGTGGCCCATTGGTCTGGATGGTATTGAGATAATTAATTTCAAACGTGTGCAACAACAGCATTTCACAGAATCAAAACTTTCATCATTTTTGAGTTTATTGTTGTACCCGTTTAATCCCGAACTCGCCTTTATCCGTCTTTTTTCTGAGCCTCAAAGTGAGATCCAATTATGGAATGAGCTTAATCAGCAGAGGTCTGTGGTTGGGCATTTGGGTTTAGAAGCGACAGCTAAAGCAATTCCCTTTGCCGGATCGGTCATTAAATTTCCGAGCTACGAAACACAGTTTCGTTTGGGGTCTGAGCATGTTCTTTTACGTTCTGAACTCACGGGCAATGTTAAGAGTGATAAGATCAAAATTCTAAGAGCCCTTAGAAGGGGAGAATTTTACCTAGCCCTTGATGTTCTTGGTAATCCCAAAGGTTTCAATGTTCTGCTTGAAGACAAGGATCAACTCTACCTGATGGGTAGTACGGTTAAGTTAAAAAAGAACATGCGGTTTCGTATTGAAGTTCCATCAATGAGTGCGGATTCTGAAGTGTTAGTCATTCGAGATGGTGAGACCATCGAAACTCTTCCTGGTAAAACGACGGAAATCGAAATAAAAAAACCGGGCATTTATCGCTTTGTAGTGCGGCTCAGAGTGGTGCTTCCATTGCCCGATCAAACGCGCTGGATTTCGTGGATTTATACAAACCCATTTCGTGTTGAGTAGTTTCGGCCAGCTTATTGGCGTCATGATGGGCAGACACTTGCCCATTCCATTCCCCTTTGGTAAGACGGATTCATCTTTAAAAGCAGACCAGGTGACGTAGCAGTCACGCAGACATGATTGTGGTTCGAAACCTAGAGGGGAGAGGGGATGAACGGTCAGTTGCTTTTTGTCTATGGATCTATGGCTGAGGGTATGGTCCATTTCGAAAAACTACGGGATTTTATTGAATCAGTTGTGCCGGCTGTGGCGAGGGGAACCGTCTATCGATTAAAGATTGGTTACCCTGCTATGGTACTAAACGGGCAGGATTTTATTCACGGGAATTTGGTAGAGTTGAAATCCAATGAAGTACTTTGGCATTTGCTCGATGGGTTTTATGGTTACAACCAACAAGATCCTGGGAAGAGTCTTTATTTACGAGAATCGGTCAACGTTTTGGCAAACAACACGTTGGTACCGGCTTATGTTTATGTACTGCCTCCTGAAAAAGTGCCTATCAATGGACAGGTGATATCGGGTGGAGACTGGCAAGCTGCACTGAAGGAGCAACCACCACTCAGTGAAAAGCTCACCGAGAAGCAGCGAAATTACGTTTTAAAATTGGGGGCATCTTCAGGTCGTGAGATCATTCCAATTGATATGGTACTTTATCGCGAGTTGATGAGCATGGAGCTTATTGTGGATAAGGGTCGTCGATTGGCGCTTTCTCGGTTGGGGCAGGAACTTTACCGACATTTAAAGTGATTTCTAAGATTGAAATTTACAGACCGGCTGTTTCCGCTTGCTTTGGAGACCCTTCGTGGTTTTTAAGTGGGGCATGGAACAACCGAACTTTAGAATTGTTTTAGTAGAACCAGAAATCCCACAGAATACAGGAAATATCGGGCGAACGTGTGTTGGCACGGGCGCCGAATTGCATTTGATCCAGCCGTTTGGTTTTGAAATCACCGATAAAAACCTAAAAAGAGCTGGTTTGGATTACTGGCAATATCTCAAATGGTACACTTACCCAAATTTTGAGGCTTGGAAGCAGACAGTGGAAGATATGAGTCGGGTGTTTTTCTTTAGCACCAAGGCGTCAAAAAGCTATTTTGATGTCCAGTATCAACCGGGCGACTATCTCGTCTTTGGTCGGGAAACAAAAGGCTTGGCACCTGAGATTGTTGAGGAATACTCCTCTCAACTGGTTAAAATTCCACAACATGGACCAGTCCGCTCCCTGAATGTTGCGACGGCGGCAGCCATTGCTCTTTACGAAGGCCTTCGTCAAACCCGACCCACTCCCAGTAAATAAAAGCAGACGCCTCATAAAGTCCCTTTTGCTGAGAGATTTATGAGGGATAGCCTCTAAAATTAGTTTGTCCAGCCTGCGCCTAGGGTAGTAGAGTAAATTCATGTTAAATCGAATTCTAGCAAAACTATTTGGTACAAAGAACGAACGAGAAATTAAGGCCATTATGCCTCTCGTTGAAAAAATCAACAGTATTGAACCTTCACTTCAAGGTCTCAGTGATTCCGAACTTCAGGCGAAAACGGGAGAGTTTAAAGAGCGCATTGCGAAAGGCGCCACTTTAGATGACTTATTGCCAGAAGCCTTTGCTGTTTGCCGTGAGGCAAGTAAGCGAGCTCTTGGAATGCGCCATTATGATGTCCAGATGATCGGTGGAATCATGCTTCACCGGGGACGAATTTCTGAGATGCGCACTGGGGAAGGTAAAACTCTTGTGGCAACATTGCCAGTCTATCTGAACTCCCTTTCAGGCAAGGGTGTGCACGTTGTGACGGTGAATGACTATCTTGCGCGTCGGGATGCGGAATGGATGGGGCGCCTTTATGGCTTTTTGGGGTTGAGTACAGGAATCATTGTTCACGATCTCAGTGACCGCCAACGTCGCCAGAGTTATCTTTGCGATATCACCTATGCGACCAATAACGAACTGGGATTTGATTACTTGCGTGATAATATGAAGTTCGATCTCAAAGACTTCGTACAGCGCCCGTTGAACTTCGCAATTATTGATGAGTGTGACTCTATTTTAATTGATGAGGCGCGAACTCCGTTAATCATTTCCGGACCCGCGGAATCTTCAACAGATAAATATTATTTGGTTAATGAAGTCATCCCTAAGCTTGAAAAAGACAAGCATTTCACTATGGAAGAAAAGACCAAAACAGCGTCTTTGACCGAGGAAGGAAATGCGAAAGTTGAAGAGTTGTTGGGAATTGAAAATCTTTTTGATCCTCGCCATATCGAACTTTTACATCATATCTACCAAGGCTTAAAGGCTCACCACCTATATCGACTTGATGTTGAGTATATGATTAAAGATGGTGAGATCGTGATCGTCGACGAGTTTACTGGTCGACTTATGCCAGGACGTCGTTGGAGTGATGGCTTACACCAGGCGATCGAAGCCAAAGAGGGTGTAAAAGTTAAGAATGAAAACCAAACTTTGGCCACCATTACATTCCAAAATTTCTTCAAACTGTACAATAAAATTGCTGGTATGACTGGAACTGCTGATACAGAAGCGGTCGAGTTTCAAAAAATCTACAATCTTGAAGTCGCAGTCATTCCAACAAATCGAGGTATCCAGCGTAAAGACCTCGATGACGTCGTTTACAAAACTCAGAAGGCGAAATTTAAAGCCATTACTGAAGACATCAAAGAACGTCGGAAGAAAGGCCAACCAGTTCTAGTTGGTACTGTGAGCATTGAGCGCTCTGAAGCCCTTAGCCAAGCGCTTCGAAAAGAGGGAATTCCTCACGAAGTACTCAATGCTAAACATCACTCGCGAGAGGCAGATATTATTGCTCAGGCGGGTCGTAAGGGCGCGGTCACCATTGCCACCAATATGGCGGGACGTGGAACTGACATTCTTCTGGGTGGCAATGCTGAGGTGATGACTCGTCAGATTATTAAGGACGAGACCACAGAAGAATTCCAAAAGGGTTTGCTGAAATTTAAAGAGGTTTGTGAGGCTGAAAAGAAAGATGTTATTGCGGCCGGTGGCTTGTATATCATCGGTACTGAGCGCCACGAATCTCGACGTATCGACAACCAGTTGCGGGGTCGTGCCGGTCGGCAGGGTGATCCGGGTGAGTCCAGATTTTATCTTTCGCTCGAAGACAACTTGATGCGTATTTTTAACGGGGAGCGCATCCAAAAAATCATGGATACATTAAACGTTCCTGAAGATGAACCGATCACAGCAGGAATGGTGACTCGAGCGATTGAAGGAGCTCAACGTAAGGTTGAGGCCCATAACTTCGATATTCGTAAGCACTTGCTTGATTATGATAACGTCATGAATCAACAAAGGCTGGCGATTTATACCCTTCGAAAAAATATTTTGGAGGGGATCAATTTGGAGCGCACTATTCTTGATATGTTGGGTGATGTAACGTCTGTTACTTTGGACACTCATGTTCCAGAAGGCGCAAAGCCAGAATCTTGGGATCTCAAGGGCTTGAATACAGCGCTTCAGCATCAATTTGGTATTTCTGCAAATTTCGAAGCTCAACCCTCGCTGACTCTTCAATACATTAATGATGTTGTGGGCAAGCAGGTGAAAGAAGGATTTGAAAAACAAAAACAGACCATGGGTCCATTTTTTGAACAAGTGCAAAAAATGATTCTTTTGCAGACCATTGATCAGCGTTGGAAAGAGCATTTGGCTTTGATTGATCACCTTAAAGAGGGGATTGGCCTGCGTGGTTATGCGCAAAAAGATCCATTGGTTGAGTACAAGAAAGAGGCTTTTACGGCCTTTGAAAATCTCAATACCGTCATTCAGTCTGAGACCATTGAGAAGCTATTGAAGATCCAGATGGTTCTCGAGCCTCAACAAGGCGAGGATTTCCAGGAAATGATGCTGCCTGAACATGAAGAGGCAGACCTCGTCTATGAAGCTCCCAATGAACAGAATATTGGTGCCTCACTAATGGGATCTGGGCCTCAAGCTGAAACTTCCCAAACGGCTGCCGAAAAAAAGAAATTGAGCTGGCAGGCAGGACCGCCGCCAGACGGCCCAAAGTTGAATCGCGCTGATCGTCGACGTCACGATAAGAAGAAATAGCGGATGCGGCTCTGTCCCGTTTGTAATAGTAGCTTAAATGCTAACTTTGGAATGGTTCAGTGTACCAAGTGTCAGACGGTTCTCTTTATTGATTTTGCCGGAAATGTTGTGATTGGAGGAGAGGACGAGTTGTCTACTCCTGAGGACTCAAGCGAACCCGATTCTGTTCCGGATGGTGATATTGTTCTCAACACAACAGAGTATGCCGAAGTGGCTGCGGATGCGACACCGGCCTCCGAAATCATGCCGGAGTTTGAAGACCCACCGCTCGGAGGGCAATCTTACGGACTATTGGATTCACCGAATGAAGTTGTGGTGGAGGTGGCAGATGAGGCCCAAATACAACAATTCAATTCTCCATCTGAAGCGGATTATTTTTCTCCCGAACCGGTAGAGTCACCGACTGAACCGATGTCTCAGTTTGAAACAGAGTCCACACCAGCTTTTGAGGTGCAAGAGCCAGTTGTTTCACAAACTTCCTATCAGACGGGACCGATTGAATATGAAATTCAAATCGATGAAATTGATTCTTCAAGCCTCCGAAATGCGGTATTAGACTCCCTCCGAGACCGACGTCTGGGGCTAGTCCACGATGAGGTGGTAGCTAGTATCGATCAAGGTCATTTGACCATCCGGGGTCTAAATCCGGTTAAAGCGAGCTATATAATCAATACTTTGAAAGATCTTCCGCTTCAGTTAACATGGAAGGCGTATGCTAAAGAGGATCTACCAAACTCACCGTAAGGATTCCAGTCTCTCTGTGTTCAATCACCTCAGGAAAACTCTTTTTATTTGGGTTTTGGGTTTTGGGTTCGTCTATCATTCTGTGCCACTCCTTGCGGAGGAGGGTGCTGCTGAAGAAGCAAAGGGTTCCGAAGAAGGTGGTGAGGAAGCAGCGAATGGTAAAGAGGGTGGTGGAGGTTTTATCAAGAAGGACGAGTATCTTGAGTTAAACTCGTCCATCGAACAAATGAATGCTAAAATTCGGTCAAAGAATGAAAGTCTTAAAAAACTCCTCCTCGATAAGGACCACGTCAAAGACCCAGTGGCGTTTAAGGACATCGTTAAACAAATTCAGGATGAGTATCAGGAGATTAAAGAATTAACGGAAAATGTAGAAAAGAAGAAGGCCATTTTGAGATTTCGTTTTCCGGAGCGGAGTTTTGTAAAGAACGCTGAAAAATCTAAAGTGCAGCATCTTGAAGAAATTGGCGTAGAAGCCAGTATTGAAAAAGAGATGACCCAACTTTTGAGACTCGTTGAGAAGCAATACCAACAACCCGTTTTACCAAAGGGGTCTCATCACGAGGCTGAACGCACTCCTGCTAGCCTCAAGGGGTCTGAGAAAGCATCTGACTTGAACCAAAATCCGGAAGACTTTTCCAAATCACTACTGCTAAAAAAATAGTTTTACTATCGGGATTCGCCATCTCTCCAACTAGAGGGTTTTGAGTAGGACGGTTTAGGCATCTTGCTGGAGGACATCTTTGAGGCCTCAAGGCGATCGAGCGCCAAATTCTTTTCTGCGTTAGTTTCGTCTTGTTCTTCGGCCGTGATAAAAGGTTGTATGGGATCGCCCTTGTACGTGACTATGCCATCTAAAAAGTAAATTTGGCGTTCGAGTCGAACTCCATCTTGATAGATAATATAAGTCCAGCGATCAAATCCTTTACGACGGTCTTGCCATGAGGGACCACCAATGGTTTCAAGCACGTCAGATTTATCGTGCCCGAGGGATACGGTTTCGAAGTCTTTAATGGGTGCTGTTTGGCATCCGCACAAAAAGTATATTGCAAAGGTCATTAACAATTTGTTTAAAGCGCTACAAAAAAATGATGTCCCCATGCTTACTATTCTGTCTGAATTTTGATCTCTAAGCGACAAGATTCGTTCTACAGCTTGGCAAGAGGCTGATAATGTATCAAATTGAGTAGGTCGGCCATGATGAATAAGCCTTAGACACTTATCTAAGGTGGTATTAAATAGAGCTTCTGGAGGTAACAGTGTTTGGAATGACGGAACTCATTATTATATTGGTGATCATTATTCTTATTTTCGGTGCTCG
Organism: Pseudobdellovibrionaceae bacterium; assembly: GCA_044374645.1. Taxonomy (GTDB): domain Bacteria; phylum Bdellovibrionota; class Bdellovibrionia; order Bdellovibrionales; family Bdellovibrionaceae; genus CAUJGP01. The sequence goes on from JBILOD010000005.1 coordinate 10,731, forward strand.
AAAGCTTCCAGAGTTAGGACGTGCCTTAGGTCAAACAGCCAAAGAATTTAAAAAAGGTATGAAAGACGAAGAAATTGATGTGACCGAGTCATCCCGGCAAGCTCAATTGAAAAACCAAAAGAAAGATTAGTATATAGCCGGAATTATTTCCTGCTGTTTCAATGGTTTTCATTTGAAGAATGTGTTTGGTGTGAACCTGCAATTGTCATAATTTGAAGGATCTTCACCCATTGCTCACCTGAAATTAGGTAATTGGCCTCCGCCATAGTCAAAGCTAATGAGATGTTTTCTCTTGCGAAAAAGTTGCGTTGTCGGCGATGGCCTTTTCTCATTAGACTATCAATCTCTTGAAGTTGTTTTAGAAGTGAGAGTGCATCATACACAGACTGTTGTTCTGTTTTAAATAGGCCCCATTCATTCTTTAAAAATCCATCCATGACACTAAAATCCTTTTCGTCACTTTCAGGCTGTAGTTTAAGAATATCATTGAGCGCCAAAATGAGTGGCAAGATCAATTGAGTTGTGCTGGTGCTGTCATGAGCAATCTCATGGGTGCGATAGAGAAAATGACGAAAGATGCCCGCATTCGCCTCTAGATCCCAAAGAGTGGCGAGTGTTGGTAAGATCTCTGAGAGGATTTTCAGATCATGAAGCTCTTGAAAAACTAAACTCGGATCATCAAGTCGCAGCAATTTAAAATATTCTTCGCGCTTGCGCGGCAAGATTGAGCGAGTGAGTTCTTGTGCATTTTGTTCTATGGCGCAGCGAAGCGTTTCCTCAATACTAAAGCGTAATTTATGTGAAAGTCGAATAGCACGCAGGATTCGAATGGGATCTTCTTTGAGTCTGTAGTCTGGGTCGCCAATCATTCGAATCAGGCCCTGTTCAATATCTTTCATGCCCTCGACATAATCGATCAATTCATCGCGAACAGGATCATAAAATAAAGCGTTGATAGTGAAATCACGTCGTTGAGCATCTTCTTGAGGCGTCCCAAAAAAATTATCAGCAAAAGAGAGCTCACTCGCTTCAATTTCTTCGGGAAGGGCATTGCGGCGGAACGTTGCAACTTCAAACTGGTGAATTCCCCGTTTTACTAATACCAACTGAAAGCGCTTACCAATGATATATGAACCTCGAATCAGCTTTCGAACTTGTTCCGGGTGCGCTGAAGTGGCAATATCGTAATCCTTTGGATGGATACCGGCCAATAGGTCACGAACACAGCCTCCCACGAGGTAAGTTGTGTGTCCGGCCTTTTGCAGGCGCTCAACAATTGAGCGGGCATCAGGGTCTATCCAGTCTGCATGTAATCTAGGCTTTTGACGCTTCTCCATGAGGGGAGCATAATGAACCGGAACCAGCCATTTGGTCAATCCTCCAAATGTTTTTGTGGAGACTTGAATGAGTTTTTTGAACCAAATCCATTATCAAATCCTGGGTAAACCTTCCGAAAAGGTACCGCTTGTCTTTCTTCATGGTCTTATGGGCTATGCTCTGAACTGGCGAAAGATTGCCAATGCTTTTGAAGGAGATCGCCAGGTGTTGATCTATGATCAGCGAGGTCACGGCAAATCCTTTAAGCCTGAGACGGGTTATCGCCCAGAAGATTATGCTGACGATTTGGGCTTAATTTTGGCGGACCTAGGTTGGACCCAAGTTGATTTAGTGGGACACTCCATGGGAGGGCGTAATGCTCTCAATTTCACTTATCGATTTCCCCATCAGGTGCGTCGTTTTGTGATTGAAGATATAGGACCGGAGGTTGCTCCCGGTTCATTGGAGCGGATTCAGGGCATGGTGGATTTGGTGCCTGTACCTTTTTCCAATAAACTCGAGGCAAAGGAATTTTTCATGAATGAGTTCCCCAAGCGCCTTGCCGGCAACCCCCAAGCGCAAACGTTGGGGCAGTATTTTTACGCAAATATGACCGAAATTGAAGGTGGAAAAGTTCAATGGCGTTTTAATGTCGATGCAATTTTAAGCAGTCTTAAAGAGGGAAGAGTCCGTGAGCGCTGGCATGAATGGGATGAGCTTTCAGTTCCTGTATTGATCATCCGAGGAGAAAAATCTGAAGATTTGCGGCCAGACACCTATTCAGAAATGTTACGGCGCAATCGACTGAGTCGAGGGGTGGAAGTCAACGGAGCAGGCCATTGGGTTCATTTTGATAAACCAGAGATTTTTATTAGAATTCTCCGACGCTTTTTGGAGGCGGATCAAGAAGAGATTTTCCGACAGGACTTTGACTTTCTTGAGATCTCCAGTTAGGTTCAAAGTTCTCTTGCGACAAGTTGTGTCGTAATATTGACCCGATTCTTTTTCTAAACGAGGTTCGTAACTTGAAATTCGAAGAACTACAGCTTTCAGCTCCGCTTTTATCCGCTATCCAGAAACTCAATTATTCCGATTGCACGCCAATTCAAGAGCAGGCATTTCCACATTTATTAGAGGGTAAAGACCTCGCGGGATTGGCGCAAACGGGAACAGGCAAAACAGCGGCTTTTTTGTTGCCCTTGATGGAGAGAGTTTTGCGATCACAGGTTCCTGCTGAGGGAACTTCACCAGAAGTGATCGACCTTCATAAAGTGCGTGGGTTTCCTGATTGGAAGCCATTCCATTGGATTTTAATTTTAGTTCCCACGCGGGAATTGGCAGAGCAGGTTCTGCAAAATATTAAGACCTACGGAACTGAAGCGGGACTAGAAGGTTGTGCGATTTATGGTGGCACTGGCTATGATAAGCAAAAAGATGCTCTCAAACGTAGTGTGACGTTTATTGTGGCCACCCCAGGGCGTCTTATTGACCTTTATAAAGAACACAATGTGGATTTGAAGCTTGTTCGTGCCGTGGTTTTTGATGAAGCCGATCGGATGTTCGATATGGGCTTTAAAGACGACATGAAATACATTCTTGAACGCATTCCTAAAGATCGCCAATTTTTAGTTTTTAGTGCAACCCTCAATTTGGATGTCCTCAATACAGCTTACCAGTTTGGAGCATCACCCATTGAAATCAACGTCAGTCGTGATCAACCGAAGGCTGAAAATGTTGAAGATGCGATTTACCATTTGGGCCAAGAGGAAAAGCCTCGGTATTTGCTATCATTATTAAAGTCAAACAAACCGCAGCAGGCGATCATATTCAGCAACTTTAAAAACCAGATTGATATGATTGTGCAGTTTTTGCGAAACAATGATGTGCCGGCTGTTGGTATTTCAAGTTTATTGAGTCAAGCTCAGCGCAATCGTGTGATCGAACAATTCAAGGCTGAGAACTCCACGAATGTTTTGGTTGCCACCGATGTGGCTGCTCGTGGTCTTGATATTCAAGGTGTGGACCTTGTAGTGAATTATGAATTGCCAAATGATGCCGAATCGTATGTACACCGCATCGGTCGCACCGGTCGTGCAGGACAAGCCGGAAAAGCGTTTAGCTTTGTGAGCGATAAAGATGTGGAATCCTTGCAACGGATCGAAGATTACCTCAAGCATAAACTCAACGTTGCTTGGATGGAGGACACTCAATTGATTGCCGAATTTAATCCCCTTAAGGGTGGCTATGATGATTCAGACCGTAAGGGCCGAGGTGGGCCGCGTGAATTTAAAGGACGTGATGGCCGTACTGGTGGAGGTCGTAATGAACGCGGTGAACGTCGTGATCGCGATCATCGTGGTGGCAAAGAAAGAAACGAGCGCCCAGCGGGTGAACCGCGGCGTGAACGTCGTCCACGCCATGATGGAAAACCAGAAGGCGGACGCTCAGAACAAAAAGTTCAATTCAAACATCGTCCAGAAGCAGCTCAACATATTAAGGCGGGTCATAAAGAACATCACCGAGATCATAAAAAATCAAAGCATGTGTCTAAGCCCGTTGTTTACAAGGTGACTGCATGGTCAAGACTCGTTCGAGCTATTAAGGGTCTCTTTAAGTAAGGGATAGCTTAAATTTTAAAAAAGGCCCTATCTATTGAATGATGGGGCTGTCCACTGAAAGTTGTTAATTAGATCCGCGCATTGCATGGCGGTTTCTTTGAATTTGGAAATCTCATCGGCACAAGTCATGACCACAGCAAAATCCTTTTTTACCACCACGAATTGGCGCATCTGTCGATTCTTTTTGCGATGAGCGAAATCCACTAGATAGCAAGGTTGACCACCAATTTTCATAATTTGGGTTTTGAGAGTTTCAAAACCAAAGTAAGGATATTCTTTCACCGATTTTTTCACATAGGAATCAAAGCTGGTGGGCTTACTAAATTTATCAACGTTCACGGTAAAGCGAGCCGTGAGCTGTGGGTTGCTGGCAACGTATTGAAACGTGTTGGTGGCATTTGCGTGAATGTCTTGCTTGAGGGTCCAAAAAGTTTGGTTTGTCGATCCAATTCGAAATCCATGCTCTGATACAACAATATTTTTGAGTAGCTGTGGAATCTGCGATGAGCCTGCTCCCGGAATTGGTGAGGCTTGCGCTGTCAAATAAAGCGACAGTAAGGTAACAAAAATCGAAAGCTTAACCATGGGACAATTCCTTTTCTCAACCAGGTGCCAATAACCTAATTCTCATCTTGAAAGTGGCTATTGTCCAGGATTCCTTATCTTAAGACTGCAACCGGTGTGCCGATCTGGACCAGGTGCTTTGGGTGGTGGATTTGAATTGTGAATATAGTTAATCCTTCGATACCATCGAATAATGGGAATTCGATTCACTAAATTGGGTTTGGTCTTAGCGAAGCTCAATTGAAAATGATGTCCAATCCAAAATTCGCTGAACAAGAGTGTGGCGTGTTCAGGATTTAAGAATCTGGGAAAATTCTCAAATCGAAACAACGAACTTTAGTTCACCTGTAAAACTTGTTTGTTACATCTTGTGGGTGGTATTAAGTGCTTTTTTGAGAAGTGAGGTTGGGTTGACTTTGGGCACGTCTTGCAGAGCATGCCACTGGTAATCGCCAACCTTCGAACGCGCGTGAGTCCTGCTGACGGTTACGAATATTTGATAGTGAGTGATGCTGTGTTGGTAGTGAAATTTCTTTGGCTTTTGTTGTAAACGTTTGAACTTAGAGGGTGGAAGCAAGGCTTTCTTCAAAAAGGGAAGGCTGTCGTTCTCGACAAGCGCTAAATCGTTTTTATGGAAAATCAAATCAAATTCAACGGCAATAATTTCTTTGGCGCGCTTCGGTCGTTTGATGGGCAGTTGATCAACGGTGTTTTCTTGGCGTGCCTTGCAGAATTTGAGCCAAGGGCAAAGCGTGCAGGAGGGTGAGGTGGGTGTGCAAATGGTCGCACCCAGCTCCATCATAGCCTGATTGAGGATAGACGGTGTTCCCTGCTGAATAAGTTGATTTGCGAGTTCTTGAAGGTTCTTTTTATCTTTGGTTTGCCACCAGACCAATTTTTCACCGGTGAGGCGGGAGAGAATGCGAATCACATTCCCATCCACGACGCCTACGGGTTCATCAAAAGCGATGGAGGAAACCGCGCGTGCCGTATAATCGCCAAATCCTGGAAGCACAAGTAGTTCATTATGAGTTTTGGGAAAGGATTTAAGCTTTGCTAACGCTTGGGCTGCTTTATGAAGATTGCGTGCGCGTGAATAATAACCAAGGCCGGCCCAGTTTTCCAAAACAGACGAGAGCGGTGCCGAGGCAAGGGATTTTACGTTTGGAAAATTTTGAATGAAGCGATGAAAGTAGGGGATAACCGCCTGAACCGTGGTTTGCTGTAACATCACTTCAGAAATCCAAATATAATAGGGATCACGATGTTCACGCCAAGGTAGCGTCCGCTTATTAAGTTCGTACCATGTACTGAGGGCACTAGCCGGCTTACTTAAATTCATTACCTCACCCATAGGGAATATTCAGTGAGTGGTCAAGTCTGTCTATGCACTTTACTTTCGGTCCGATTGGTTTGAGAATTTCTAAAAAGGGGGAGTTAATGGACTATCAACCTCTCAGTGGACGGGAGTTTCCACGGTTTTCAGCAATTAAGACTTTTTTTCGGTTACCTGTGGCCGCAATCGAAGAGGTGTTTGATGTAGCCCTTTTTGGGGTACCTTTCGATGGTGGGGTGTCGTACCGGCCAGGGGCTCGGTTTGCGCCGACAAAAGTGCGCGAAAGCTCTTCGTTGGGACGGGGTTTTCATTGGACCCGTGGAGAACAGATCTTTCAAAAACTTAGATGTGCCGATGTAGGGGATTGCCCCACCGTGCCGATTGATTTAGCACAGACTTATGGAAAGATTGAACACTTTGTAAGGGATATTTTATCCAAACAAAAAAAGTTTGTAGCCGTTGGGGGCGATCATTCCATCACGCTTCCGATCTTACGTGCTGTTAAGAAGAAGTATGGGGTGGCGGTGAATTTCGTGCACTTTGATGCACACCTAGACACTTATCCGGCCGCGTGGGGTTGTGAATATCATCATGGGTCTTTTTTGCGTCATGCGATTGAAGAGGGATTAGTGAATCCAAGCAAAAGTTGTCAAATTGGAATTCGTGGACCGCTGGCCTCAGGGGATGATTTGAAGTTTGGACAAAAGCATCAACTCAAGATGTTTACCGTCGATGATGTGAGGAGGGACAACCTAGGAAACTTTCTAAAGCAACTGCCGGAATTTGTGGGTCCAACCTATATAAGCTATGACATTGATAATTTAGATCCCGCTTTTGCGCCTGGAACTGGAACTCCGGTACCTGGAGGATTAAGTACTTTTGAAGTTCAGCAGATTATGCGCTCCCTGAAGATTTCAGAGTTGGTAGGGGCGGATGTTGTGGAAGTTTGTCCTGCCTACGATCACAGTGACATCACAAGTCTTGCGGCCGTGGATGCCATCTTTGAGATGTTGGCGATTATGGCCCACAAAAGCACTTGAAGACAGAAAAAGAAGCGCCCCCCCTAGAGTTCCGCCCACGTTCGATTTGACGGCTGCGGCTTAGCTCTTGGAACGTTTTGAACGCCCTGAAGAGAGTTTATCACTGCCCTTCAAGAGGCTAGATTCTGCTGGCTCCGTTGGTCAGGGGCCAATTACTATCAAAAATGTCATTTATTGGCCCCTATCAATTATTGAAAAGGGGCCAATAATTATATATTATGTAGATAATTGGCCCCTTTTGAACGGATGTCTAATGAAAACGTATTTAATCAAAGAGAATAAAAAGTTTATTGGACGCAAAAGAGAACTACAGATTATTCATCAATTAGATCAACAAGATTCAGCTCAAATATTAGTCTGTTATGGGCGTCGCCGCGTTGGAAAAACAGAGTTGATTGAACAAGCCTTTCGGCAGTCGAAAATTCTAAAATTTGAAGGACTTCAAGGAAAGAATGTACAAGAAGAGATCAATCATTTTCTAGAACAGCTCGCAGATTATACTCAGGACCCGAAGTTGGCGAGATTAAATTACAAATCATGGAAGGACTGTTTTGAACTATTGTCCGAATACACGAGCCGGGGAAAGTGGATCATTTATTTAGAAGAGTTACAGTGGATGGCTTGTTATGAATCCGACCTTATTTCTGAACTCAAGTTTGTTTGGGACAATAAATTCAAAAGGAATGATCAGCTACGACTTGTTCTCTGTGGGTCTGCCACCTCTTTTATGCTCTTTAACGTGGTTCGTTCTCAGGCACTCTATAATAGAAGCCAAACAGTCATCGAGCTCAAGGAGCTTTCGGCCATGGAAGCAAAGATGTTTTTGGGGCCGAAACATTCCAATGCTGATTTTATGGATCTCTATCTCTGTTTTGGCGGCATACCGGAGTATTTAAAAAAAATTAAAGGCGGATCATCTCTGTTGCTTAAAGCCAGTGAAGAGTCCTTTACAAGGATGGGTTTTTTCTTTACCGAGATTGACCGCGTGTTTATTTCTCAGCTAGCAGATCGAAAAAACTATAAGCGAATCATCGACTTTCTGAGTCACCATAAATTTGCTTCCAGAGAAGAGATACTTCAACATCTCGAGGTAAAATCAGGTGGAAAAGTGTCGGAGCTTATCGAGGACCTGGAGGTGTGCAGATTCATCGAGGCCCTTTCCCCTTTGACGGTCGCGCCGGAAAAGGTGGGTCAATCAAAATTGGTGAGATACCAAGTATCTGATGCCTATCTCCGATTCTATTACAAATTTATTCATTCAAAGAGAGCCGCCGTCGAAAATGATCAGTACATCAAGGCTCCAATAAAAGCACTCAACTTGGCAACACTTAGAAAGTGGCTAGGATTTGCTTTTGAATTTTGGTGCTTGAAGAATTCAACTCAGATATCCGAGCTTTTAGGTTTTTCGGACGTGGAATATAGAGTAGGTCCTTTTTATAATCGAAAAACTGAAAAGGTTCAAAAAGGCTATCAACTGGACCTTGTTTTTGACAGAGCCGATCGAGTTATTAGCATTTGTGAAATTAAGTATACAGATAAACCAGTTGGTAAGGAGATACTTGCTGAGTTTAATAGTAAGATCGAGCTTATGGAAATTGGTCCTAGGAAAACAGTCCAGAAAGTGCTGATTTCTTCGAGCGGAGCGAAAGAGGAAATATATAATCACTTTGATCGAATTCTTACTTTAGATGACTTGTTAAGACCTCACTAAACAATCAATGCCTCGAATTATCCACTTTTGTGGTTTTTGTGTTCAACGAAACTGAAATATATTTTCAATCAGGTCCCAATCAATATTGGAATTCCTACATACAATTGTAACGCGATATTTGTGTGCCACTGGAAATCAAGAATACAAAAATCGGATCATCTAAAGAGCATATGCTTCTTCTGTGAGGCAGGCAAAATAAAAAAAGAAGCGACCCATTCGGGGTCGCTTCTTTCGGTTAATGTACCAACAAAATATCTTTAAAGATCAACCAAGGAGTTTCAACGCCATTTGGTTGACTTGGTTAGCTTGTGCCAAAGTCGAAGTCGAAGCTTGCAACATGATCGAGTTACGAGTCATTTCTGCAGAAGCTTGAGCAACGTCAGTATCACGAATACGAGAGTTCGCAGCACTGAGGTTTTCTTCGCTAACAGCCAAGTTATCAACAGTTGATGTTAAGCGGTTTTGCAGAGCTCCCAAGTTTGCGCGAATTCCGTTAACGGTTGTTTGCGCATTATCAAGAGATTCCAAAGCGGCTTGTGCACCCTCTTTTGAAGTGTATGAAACATCTGATAGTCCAAGAGAATCTAAAGTTGCAATGTTGTTGCTCGCATCAAAAGAGATTCGATCTTCAATTTCATTGTTATAGATACCGACTTGGAAATCGAAAGATTGAGTCGAACCATCGAGGAGTTTTGTTCTTCCCCAGGTAGTTACGTTTGCAATCCTCTGCATTTCATCCTTTAACTGTTGAACCTCTTTATCAAGGAAGCCTCTTTCTGTTTCACCAACAGTATCAGAAGCCGCCTGGATTCCCAATTCACGAAGACGAACGATAATGTTTGAGATCTCGTTCAGTCCACCCTCTGCGGTCTGTACCATTGAAATACCATCGTTTGCGTTACGATTGGCTTGGCGTACAGATCGGATCTGGGCTTTCATGTTTTCCGAGATCGCTAACCCTGCAGCGTCGTCTGCTGCGATATTGATTCGGCTACCGCTAGCAAGCTGACCCATGCTTTTGCTCATACTTCGTTGAGAACCAACGAGGTTTCTTTGTGCGTTAATCGCAGCTAAGTTTGTTGTTACTCTAAATCCCATTTTTATCCCCTTTTATTATGACTACGTTTTAAATAAATTCAAAATCGCCTCCCTGTGATATTTTTTTGAGGAAGAGCATCCGAGCTCAACCTATATAGAACTAAACTTCCAAACTGTTAGTTAAAAATCTTCTTCCTTGATGAGCCCCCTTTCTTTGCCTCGCTCCCAAAAGGAGTGTTTGAAGCTTTGTCTCTCTGCAATTACTATCGGGCGGTGTGTAGTGTCTCTTTACGAGACTTTAGAATCGATTTTTGATTTTTAACCAAATATTTGTCAGAATTTTGGCACTGACGTTTGGCACAGCTGATCGGCACAGCTGATCGGCACAGCTGATCGGCATAGGTGATTGGTATAGACCTTTGGTTTGGAATCAAATTCAGGACTCATGTTTCCGCTGGGGGGCACCGACAGAATACCTACGCCAGGAAGGTGAACAAAGTACTAGGATGGTAGACTCCATGGAAAGGGAGACCATGAAAAGGATTTTATTCACGCTTACATTGAGCGTTCTTATTAAATTGCCTCTAGCATTTGGAGAAATTCAGGTCATTCAAGTCCGACGTAATATTCCACTCTCTGATGATGAGCCTGTCTATAAAGACTATTATCTCTCTGGTGGTTCTAAATCGGGGTTACGATTAAACCTAGTTGTGCCCGTTCTGCGTTGGGTGAATCTGAGAGAAAACAATCAAGCGCAAGATCAGTCGATGAAAATCCTAGAGCCGGTGGGTTTGTTGAAAATCATTTATGTTCAGGAGCAATTAGCGGTCGCGCGCCTTTATGAGGCGGCTGATTATAGTGATGGGCCCGTTCTAGATCAGCCAGGTATTATGATGGGGGATGTGGTGTCACTGGAACAATCTTTTCTCGCCAAACCTGCAAAAAAGCTACCTAAGGACAGTTCTCAGATTCGTGAAACGCAAACTCGAGAACCTCAAAGTGAAGTAGTTCTGAAGTCGTCTCCTACAGTCGTTGTGGCGCCCTCGTCAGTTCTATTGGCACCAGCTCGAGTACCCGATGCCACACCACCGTCTGAATCTGGCCCATCTTCTCCATTGCCAGTCACGGTGCCCGTTGTGGTCCCCAATTCTGTGCCAGAGGTGGCTCCGGCTCCGGAGTCGTCGATGGCACCTACGACGGCTCCCATCTTCAGCGAGCCACGGCAAATCTAGTTCATCAAAGGGTCTTGGTGTGGTTTTCCCGCCATGGACCCATGATAATTATTGAAAAAGCTGCCTTTTCACTTAGCCAACGAGCTCGTTTATGATAGGTCTCTTCTCTAAAAAGAGCGCTAAGAGGAGACTATGGAAGCACAAACCTACTTTCGTGTTCGCGTAAAAAAAATACCATCAAGCCTAGAAGCTGAAGTCACAGAGCATAGTTTTGCTTGCAGTTGTTCAGGAATCTCAGAAGCCTTGAGCTACGTTCAAAAAGATTTAGTTTATGATCCCGAGCTACGTCCTCAGCGCTTTCGCGATATGGATGTATTTTTCTTAGAACGACCGAAAAATGATTTTTTTGATGGATTGAAGGATTTGAGCCATGAGATCTCTTGGGAAATTTATGAAGAGGTTCACAAAGATTGGCTCGAAGAGTGGAAGAAGGGTTTTAAACCTTTCCATTTGGTAGGTCCTTTTTGGGTTGTGCCATCATGGTTTGAGGCGCCGAAAGCTGCAGAAGTACCTTTGTATATTGATCCCGGAATGGCCTTCGGTACCGGCACACATGCGACCACGCAAATGGCGGCGGCCTTAATCCATCGAGTGTTTAGAAAGAAACCAGCTGAAGCCACCTGGCAAGCGATTGATGTGGGTACTGGAACTGCCATTTTAGCCATGTTGGCTAAGATTTCCGGCGCAGACCGAGTCGTAGGTATAGATATCGATCCAGAAGCACGGCGGGTTGCTCGCGAAAACGTAGAACGCAATGGAGTGGCTGGAATCGAAATTATGGACTCATTGTTGGAAGAAATTCGCGAGAGTCATGATTTGGTGATTGCCAATATCATTGATGGAGTTTTGTTAAATTTAAAAAACGATCTTTGTCGAATAATGAAACACAACGGCCATCTCATTCTAACGGGAATTCTTGAAGAACGTGAATCGGCCTTTATCGATGAGTTCTTGAAAGACACGGATTTGAAAATTGATTTACGTTTGGCCAAAGATGAGTGGGTTGGCTTTTTAATTTCAGCGCGCTAGGGAGAGTCAGGATGCGACGTTATTTCTATGACGGACAGTTACAGGTAGGCACCGGTGTTTCTCTTCAGGGCGATTTGTTTCATCATATTTTTGATGTTTGCCGTTTACAGGTTGGGCAGCATTTTGAATTAATCATACCACAGGGAAGAGCTTATCTA
>JBILOD010000204.1:0-7068 GCA_044374645.1 Pseudobdellovibrionaceae bacterium
TATTCTGTCAGTCTTTAAAAATTTTCTCTGCCGAAGTGGCCCCTTTGTTAGGACCTCTGACGTCGCACCCTGGAAGTCTAACATCACTCAAGCTCCTGCATTTCGAAAATCAGAGGCTTGCCTTCGCTGTCACACCTCACTCGATCAAGCAGCGATAGTACTGAGAAATATGCGCTTAGCAGCAACCACTCCTACCGACGGTACCGATTTTCGTTCTGCACCCGTGATTGCGAATTATGATATTGATCCCAACCTGACACCAAAAGAGTTTTGGCCCAGTACCTCGGATCCCAATTTTCATAAAACCAGGCCAGAAGGACGATTGATATTTCGGTCCATCACTGGAGAGTTAGTGAATGTCTCGATTGACAATCTAGAATCGCTGGGCCACTCGATCGCCCAAACCCCAGATTACTACGCCTGTGCCGCCAAACGCTACTTTGAATTCTTCACAAAAAACAAAATCATTCTCTTTGACCCTTACGATCCATCCAACGAACCCATTATTGATGGAATGTCTCCTACCGAACACGAGATGAGGTCCTTTGTGCTTGCATTGGGGCAAGAACTACAAAAATCAGGTTCTTTGAAACAATTGGTCCGCCGGATTCTTGACTCCGAGTATTACGGTCAAGGCAACTTTGGAAAGTGAGTGAGGGATAGAATGGATCCTAGTCGTAGGAAATTTCTAAAACAATCCGCCATAGCAGCATCAACTGGTTGCGTCGCCGGCCAACTGCCACCAATTCAAACACTCTTAAAACTCTTTCTAGGACAGACACTAAAACAGGCCCATGCAAATGTTTCACAAGCCAACATTAATTATTTAGTCTTCTATTTCAATGGCGCTCCAGGTCGCTGGACCTTTGATCATTTTCTGAAAACGACCAACCAACAATCAATCTCGAATAACGCTTCTGTGGCCACTCAACTCACTGGCGACGGACAGAGTTACTCCGCCGCCGAATATGCCACCATTGATTATCATGGCATGACCGTACCCCCACTTTGGCAAACAGCTGTAAAAACAAGAACGGGTGGGCAAAGGCCACTCGTCGACCTACTCCCTCATCTCATATGTTTTCGCGGCTATGGGACTGGTATTGACGGGCATCTCGGAAATTCAGCCACGCAAACGAATCCAGTACCCTCAGCGGGTAGCATTACCGGCCACGTAGCAGATCATTCGAAAACTCTTTTTAGAGCCCTCCAGGCACCTGTGCTCGGTGGATGGTCAGGCTACCAATCTGTGCGTTCCACAGGCCTAACACTGATACCTGGCTACCATAAGTCCAACTATCTTGCGAATCTACTTTCCCCTTTTACCCCACGCGATGATAGTGCCTTCATCAATGCACTCACTAAAAAATCAGAGAGTGCTGTGGCAGAAGTATATAAACAATTTAGGTTTATTGCCTCCAACAAATATGATGGACTCGGACCACTAGACCTAGATTATCGAGGCAGCTATAAAAAACTCCAAACAGGCATTGAAGATCTTGAAAGCTCCTGGACGAATCTATACTCAAAATATGAAACCATTATTCTGAATACCATTAAGGACCGCACCATTCCAGGCTTCTCTGATCGACCCATAATCGCTAAGGACGACGCAACCTTCGATATGATGGTCATTGATAAAACCCTCCGACCAACGATTGGCACTGACTTGAGGGACTGGCTCAATTCTGTTGATTGCGATGCCATGATCTCCGCTTTTGCACTGGCCGAGTTTGTGGTCACCCGCGGATATTCGAATGTCGTCGAATTGGGAGAACTATTTCCAGTTAATTTAAAAGGGTACTTTACAAGTAACATGGAGCTAAAGACTTTTTTCTTTCAATTCGACCAACACACTATGGGCGTAGTTCCTGCAACATTTTTAAATGGAATGCTTTTTCGGGCCTTTGGCGGAGCGCTTCTTGAGTTGATCGACCAACTCAAAGCTACTGGCAAATTTGAGAGCACTTTTATTCATTTAGTTCAAGAATTCGGAAGAACCGCACGAGATGATGGATCTGGTTCGGACCATGGATTCGATGCCATGATCGGGTCCGTATTTACCGGCGCGAATAGTTCTGGACCCATCGTTGTGGGCAATATCGCCCGCTCCAGCACTCCCGGTCTTTACGCTGGAACGTGGGGAGAGTCCGCTCTGACCAGAGTTGGTGCCGACTATGTTTCGCTCACTCCAGCTCATGTGGCATCCACACTCGCCAACCTAATGCAGCTTGAAGTGAACCCTTGGGCCAACACGGCCTCGCCGCTGATCACGCGATCAGGAAGTTCACTGATCACCTTAGCCAGTGGAGATATTGTATGAAATCTTCATTGCTGCAGTTGAGTCTATTCTTTCTGTTCTTCGCAATTGGCGGAACCTTTCAGAACTGTTCCAACCAAAATTTCTTACATCCTAACAAAAGTCCGACTCATAATCTCCCTGCCAATCACCCAGCTATTGAGGGTTTTAATGCGACATCTTCAAGTACGATTGCTCTCCTTGATCGAAAAGGAATTGAAAGTGTATTTAGGGATGTTTTCATCAATGAAGGAGTGACCGAAAATGAGCAAACTGCTTTTGACAATATCTTTGCAGCTGAAATTCTAACTCAACAACATATGTTTGGACGCCCTTGCGATGCCGTGGCGACCGGCACGATGTTGGACTGTAATTACAACCTTGCCAACTTAAGTCAAGGTATGGATCAAAGCTCGTCGACAGTGCGAGAAGCCTCGCGAATTCAACTTTGCCGAAGATTAGTCTCTAGGAAGGGCCTTTTGATTCCCTTGTTAAGCCGCTTGGGTGTACTCAATCAATCGCCTTCAGAGTCATCAATTCAAAGTGCCATCGAATTATTCTATCCACGATGGGACAACCCTGCTGAAGCCCGTCTTGCTCTGATGAAATTGGATGCCCAAATGGCCAATCGCAATGAGTCCATCCAAAACCGATGGTCCCTGATTATTAGCACGATTTGTGAATCTCCCTTCTGGGAGGTATTATGAAAACACATAAACTTATCCCTTCAATGAGCATGGTCCCACTCATCGTTCTAATACTCTTCTTTCAGAACTGCGGAGCCGTTTTCCAACCCAGTACACTGCAGTTTGATCCTAAAGAAATCTTATTAACTTCATTGGCTGCAGAAGCTGATTTTTCCTGGACTCTAGATGCTGCAAAATCACTAATTGCCCTGACTCCATTTGGCCACACAGAGAAATGGATTGATCGCACAGACAATCATATAACTCTTGTCCCTCCGTTTATGCCCTACGCGGATCTTCTCAATGTCTCGGCCTCTAGTCGCTGGATGGATACCAAAAAAGGCCCCAGACTCCATTTTTCAAAAAACAGCTCGCTGAGTTCGATTGCCCAGGACGATACCAAGTTTGCATCTGACGAGTATTCTGTACTTATTTTTATTGATCAAACCCAATTACCCTTAACAGAGACGCCCACCGTCGTTACGCCAACAGAGGCTCCCGCATCAAGTACTGCAACTACAGATAATCCCACAACAGAACCTCTACCCGAAGGACAAGCAGCTACAACACCGGCTTTGAAGGTACTACGCTTACTGACCTTAGAAACCGCGGATGTGGCACAAAATGGCCAACTCACATTAGAAATTCTCGAAACCAACAAAGCTTTGAGTTTAGTAGCACAACAATGGTTCTCTGCTGATTCCTTTGCCAGCACCACATTGCCACTCGATCCAACTCAACTCGAACATGGCCTTGCCATTGGCGTGCGTTTTTCAAACAAAGCCGACAATCTTTCCATAGTCGTGAATGGTGAGTTTCAATCGAACCCTCCAATCCTAACGAACGATCTCCCAAAATTTGGATTTGTGCCACGCACACTCACTCTACATTCTCCAAAAGACGAAGATGGCGGCCGCTTTAACTTGGCGGACTTCGGGCTCTACAAACGTGCGCTTGGTGATTTGGAATTGAAGACTTTCACTTTGGGTTTGTATCGCAATTACGAACTCAATGAGCCAACCTCGCTAGCGAGCCTCGACGGTCTAATCTCTTCAAATACGTCTTCGATCTTTTTTGCCGATATTCTACCTTACTTCGAAAAAACAATAGGCGCGGGCAGCTGTACCGGTTGTCATTCGGAACTCTACGCCCGAACTGAAGCACTGGCTTTGACGAGCAACGGACAAGCCTGGATCGTTCCTGGAAAACCGGAAAACTCACTGATAATCCAAGCCTTGAGGCACTCTGGATCTGCACACCCAATGCCTAAGGGCGGCGGCCAAATGAACGAAGAAGATATTCTGCAAATCGAAAAATGGATCGCCGAGGGCGCTCTTTAAAACGAAAACACCCATATCTTGTGCCAACGTTATTGCCGATGAGAATCACTCCCCTTCTTTGACAATCATCAAATAGTCCGACAATGGCCCAAACTTTGCCGAGGGTGCGAAATAGTTAAAATCAACTTGTTCATCTTGATAGAACATAAATTGATAGAGCGATGTGATTTTAGCCGTAGCCCCGCAGCGTTCACGCAAGCGATGAATCAAACCATCACCATACTCGACATGAAACTGCCCAACAACAAGCACCAAGGTATGATCCGACTGCATGCGCGCATCACAGGCCTTCCACGCCATGGTATCATCCCATACGCTTTGAGTTTCAAAATAACGGTTCATGGCTTCTTCTGAAGTGACATGCCCTTGCATGCGCTCGATAAATCGTTCTTTGTATAAAGCGCCGCCCAGCTGAAAATTTGGGGGAAGCAAAGCACGCTCCTCATCGCTCAGATTGGCTAGCCCCTTCGTTTTCACGGCCAGAGGTAATTGTTTGGGACTATTAACGGCAAAGGTCCGCTCGCCTTTATCAAGGGAAGGAAACAAAATTTGTTGACGATAGAACTTAAAATCCGCCTCGCCCCATGCAGCTTTTAAAAAATCGGTTTCTGGCAAGGTGCCTAAGCGAAAATGATCGACCAATGACTGATCGGTGTATTTAAGAAATTCCATGGCCACATTGATTTTGTGGCCAGCATTCCGCAATGCCATTAACAATGTCATTTGGCCATTCTGGATGGGAGCATAGTTGTGTTGTTCACCGATCACCACGATGGACCCTTTCGGGATCTTGGTCAGCAGCGCTTCCAGGGACAATCTCTCTGGCGTTGTTGCCTCGGTGATTTTACCAGCATCATAAAGTTCAAGCGCATTGGACAGGGAGCTGAAATTCAACACAAAACCAGTGACACAAATCCCGAAAACCATCTTTCGGACTAATTTCGCCACCCTATGATATTGAACGACCACTCGACGCACCACTTTAAACAGCTGTGCCATAACTCCCCCCAAAACTTCTTTAAGCAGACCAAGTGATTGACTATTCAATGGCCCCCGCCAAGTCTGTCTCTGCTTTACTTAGATTCTGCTGAAAAAGAGCCAAATTCAAGGCGGCAAGCTTCAAATCGAACGAGGCGTAGTTCCCCTACGTTGAGTGAGAGTTGAAGATTTGCCAACGCAGAAGTTGGCCTTTTTCAGCGGAATCTACTTATTAAAACGCATGGTCGGAAAAAACAAGATATCCCTGATAGAGTGACAATCTGTCAGAATCATCACAATACGCTCAATACCGAGTCCCACGCCACCGGTCGGTGGCATTCCCACCTCAATGGCGTGAAGGAAATCCTCATCCATAGGTTGAGCTTCTTCATCCACCAAACGCTTCGCTTCTTGGTCCTTGAGACGAGCCAACTGATCTTCAGGATCATTCAATTCACTGTAAGAATTGCCAATCTCCATACACGCTGCAAAGGGTTCGAAGCGTTCCACTAAACCTGCCTGGCGACGATGGGCTTTGGTCAATGGAGAAATTTCGACAGGGTGATCCATTACAAACGTTGGCTGCCACAAGTGTTCTTCGACGGTGAGTTCAAAAAGCTCCATCAGCATTTCACCCTTCGCGCTCGGGGCTTTAGCATCAGACCCATGGTGCTTCAGAAGTTTAAACAATTCTTCCTCTGAAACAGCGTTAGGTTCAATGTTTGCGTACTCACGCAAACCATCATAAACCGTCAAGCGGCGCCATGGCGGAGTAAAATCCACCTCTTTACCCTGGTACATCACTTTCATGCTGCCTGTGATTTTAAGTGCCAGTTGCGACACCAATTCCTCAAATTGCTTCAATTGATGTTCATAATCGGTATAGGCCTCGTACCACTCAAGCATTGTGAACTCGGGATTGTGCGAGCGATCGATACCTTCATTGCGGAAGTTTTTACCGATCTCATAAACTTTTTCAAAGCCACCAACGATCAGACGCTTCAGATAAAGCTCAGGTGAGATTTTTAAAAACAGTTTCATATCAAGAGCACGATGGTGAGTTTGGAAGGGATGTGCCGACGCTCCTCCATAAATTGGCTGCAACACTGGAGTTTCAACCTCTAAAAAGCCACGATCATCCAAAAAGTTACGAATCTCACGAATGATTTTTGAACGGGTCTCGAAAACTTTACGAGAATCAGGATCTGCAATCAAATCCAAATGACGATGACGATACTTGATTTCAACATCCGCAAGACCATGATATTTTTCAGGCAGGACTTCCAAGCTCTTGCACAACATCTTGAAGCTTTTGCAATGCAATGAAGTTTCACCTTTTTTAGTTTTAAAAACAAAGCCCTCTATGCCCACAATATCACCAAGATCAAGATGATTAAAAGCCGCTTGGTCTTCTGGGCTCAACTCTTCAAGGCGAAGGTAACCTTGTAGTGTCCCGGTTTGGTCCTGAATATTAAAAAATGCCGCCTTACCCATGGGTCGCTTGGTCATCAACCGCCCCGCCAACTTGAAGTTGGTCTCAGGACGAGTGTCACCTTCCTTCAAGACTTCATTATACTCTCCGAGGAGTTGAGTGACGGAACAAGTTTTCTCAAAAGAATAGGGATAGGGATTGATCCCCATCTTGCGAAGTTCAGTGAGTTTACGGCGTTTTTCTGCTTTCAGTGGATTTTCGTGTTCGCTCATATATACCTTACCTTATGTTCCTTCCTGTGTTGTAGCCGCCAAAGGCATCCATTACATCGTT
>JBILOD010000203.1:0-7068 GCA_044374645.1 Pseudobdellovibrionaceae bacterium
CTGTTACGAAGTTATCGCCCGTACAACAACGGATCGAGGCCGAAAGAGTTCTAACTTCGGTCGCTGAATGGGCCCCGAATGGCTATAATGCTTTTGATGGTGTTGAGATTAAAGGATACCTTTCGAGCGCGTCGTCGAGTTGGAATATTTCAAGTATGGTTAGCAAGGCGATCGAAGCTCGTAACAGACAAGATTGGTTCGACCCAAAAACAGTATACGAAATGGCATGCAAGATTCGCATTGAGGGTAAAGTAAACAACTTTTAAGCTTGGCCGTCGAAATTATGAATAAACATTGGACCGTCTGGTAGCATCAGATAGAAAAGAGTGATTTTTGTGTTAAATGAAAATCATTCTCAAATAGATAGACAAGCGTATTTTGATCCTTTATGGTGGCCATCACTATGGAAAATATACGCTTACCTAGATCCCAAACTCAAAAAAGCAAAGCCTCCCGTGCCCACCGTTTAACAGAGGCTGAAATTAAAAATCATTCGAGAAATGCACTTGAAAGTCACCTATCAGCGCCAAACGATTCTCGAAGTCTTGGCCATAGGTCGTCAGCACTTCACTGCCCAAGAGGTTTTTGAACAGGTGCACCGTCGTTTTCCGGAAATTGGTTTTGCCACAGTGTATCGGTTTTTGCGTAAACTCACCGAATATAAATTTGTATCGGAAGTTCGGATGGGTGGATTGCCGGCTCGCTATGAGTTGGCACCGACTCGTCACCACGATCATATGAGTTGCATTGAATGTGGAAAAATTGTTGAATTTGAAAACTACGCCATTGAGAATCTTCAAGAAAAAGTCGCGGAAGAGTTAGGTTTTGAACTGACCGGGCATGTGCTTGAACTCTATGGTCGATGTGCCGATTGTCAAAAACAGGAACGTCGCTCAGAGGAGTCATCTCGCGACGATGAAGATCGAAGTCTATGACTTCTTAGTTGCGGGGGATTGATGGCAGTAAAGGAAGAGTTCGACGGAATTGTAGTTAAAGGTGCACGGGAGCACAATCTTCAAGATGTTTCAGTAAAAATACCCCGCAATAAGATCACTGTCATGACGGGTTTGAGTGGTAGTGGAAAATCCTCCTTGGCCTTCGAAACAGTTTATGCTGAGGGGCATCGGCGATATATCGAAAGTTTGTCGAATTACGCTCGTCAGTTCCTAGAGCAAATGAAAAAACCTGAGGTTGATTCAATGACAGGTCTCTCGCCCTCCATTGCGATTGACCAAAAATCGGTATCGACGAATCCACGATCGACCGTGGGTACAGTCACTGAAGTCTATGATTTTTTGCGTTTATTGTTTGCCAAAATTGGCGTGCCCGAGTGCCCGACGCATCATCAGCCCTTAGCGAGTCAAACGCCCAATCAAATTGTTGAAGCGTTGATGGCATGGCCCGAAAATACCAAGTTTTTGCTTTTGGCCCCGATGGCTGAAAAGAAAAAAGGGGAGTTTCTTAAAGAGTTTCAAAAGTGGGCCCAGAAGGGTTTTTTAAAGGCACGTGTCGATGGTGTCTTTATGGATCTCACCGCCCCCAAAAAGTTAGCTAAAACTAAAGCACACACGATTGATTTAGTCGTTGATCAATTGATGATTAAAGAGAATTTACGGGATCGATTGAAGACCAGTGTAAACACGGCATTGAGTATGGCGCAAGGTCGTTTGATCATCGAAAAACTCAATGGAGAGAGGACCTTGTTTTCACTCAAATCGGTGTGTCCTGAGTGCGGTTTTAGCTTTCCTGAACTGGAACCGCGCTTGTTCAGTTTCAATCATCCCAAAGGTGCCTGCGCTGAATGCCATGGGTTGGGCACTTTAGATGTGGTCGAAGAGAGCGAATTTGGAACTTCCGATGAAGGGACTCGGCAACTCAAAAAAATCAGCTATCGTCGCCGAGATGGTAAACCTGTGAGTGAAGACGACGAGAGCGCAGAGTTTGAATCGGTGTTGAAACCTTGCACGGCCTGTCAGGGTGCGCGTTTGAGCCCGGAAGCCTTGAGTGTAAAAATTGATCAGGCGAACATTGCCCAGTTATCCAATTTGGCGCTTGAAGATCTGAAGGCTTGGTTTGATAGCCGGAAATTTCAAAGTAAACAAAAAATATTGGGTGAAAAAATTCTGCGGCCTCTTCTGGAAAAACTCGACTATTTGATTCGAGTGGGTACAGGCTACTTGAGTGTGAATCGCTCCGTACAAACCTTATCGGGAGGGGAATCGCAACGTTTACGCTTGGCCAGCCAGGTCGGGTCTTCACTGGTGGGCGTACTGTATGTGCTGGATGAACCGAGCATCGGTTTGCACCCGCGGGATCACCATAAATTATTAGAGATCATTGGTGAGTTACGCGATCGTGGCAACACAGTCATTATGGTGGAACACGATGAAGACACCATTTGTTACGCAGACCACATCATTGATTTGGGGCCGCGAGCCGGCAAGCTTGGGGGGCACCTGATGGTGGAGGGGACTCTTGCGGATATTAAGAAGCATCCAGAGAGTCTCACGGGGAGGTACCTGCGAGGGGAGTTACGCATCCCGATTCCAGTGCAGAGACGCTCAGGGCATGGTCGCTTTATTGAAGTCAAAGAAGCCACTGGAAACAACCTGCAACGGGTAAACCTTAAAGTGCCGTTGGGGACACTGACGGTCGTTTCAGGCGTGAGTGGCAGTGGCAAATCCACTTTGATCATGGATACACTTTATAAAATTTTGGCTCGTGAACTCAATGGGGCGGCTGTTGATCCGGCGCCTTACAAGAAAATCAATGGGCTCGATTATGTTGATAAGGTGATTGATATCAATCAAAAACCCATCGGGCGAACACCGCGTTCGACTCCGGCGACTTATGTCGGATTGTTTCCGCTCATTCGGGATCTATTTGCTCAGCTCCCTGAATCCAAGGTGCGTGGCTATAAACCAGGGCAGTTTAGTTTTAATTTGAAAGGTGGACGCTGTGAAACCTGTCAGGGGCAGGGACAAATCAAATTAGAAATGCATTTTCTGAGTGATGTGTTCGTTTCGTGCGATGTTTGTGAGGGGCGACGTTACAGCCGCGAAATCCTCGCTATTCGGCACCGGGGTAAGTCGATTGCGGATGTTTTGTCCATGTCAGTCGAAGAGGCCCTTGATTTTTTCCAAAACCATAAACTCATTTATCGCAAACTTGAGACTCTCCATCGTGTAGGGCTTGATTATATGACGCTAGGCCAGAGTTCGACGACGTTGAGTGGGGGCGAGGCTCAGCGAATTAAGTTGAGTCGTGAACTTTCAAAACGAGGTACGGGAGAATCTCTCTATATTTTGGATGAACCCACCACAGGCTTGCATTTTGATGACGTTCGCCGATTGGCCGAACTATTGCATGAATTGGTGGATCAGGGCAATACAGTGCTCGTGATTGAACACAATCTGGAAATCATTAAGATCGCTGATCATGTGATTGACCTGGGACCAGAGGCCGGTCGCAAGGGCGGCGAAATTGTGGCCGAGGGCACCCCAGAGCAAGTCGTCAAAAACGCCCGCAGTGTGACCGGACCCTTCTTAAAACCGCTGCTGACAAAGTAGATGGTTGATTTGATCACTCATAAGTAATTATGCACTACAGGAGCGACCAAGGTCTAGGTCTGTTGAATTTATGCTGGCCTGGGAATTCCAAAGGCAGGTATTCTGTAGTCATTAAAAACAACAAGGATGTTGTATGATCAAAATCGGATATGCGTGTCTTTATATCGTTTTGGCAAGTTTGATGTCTTGCTCACCGGTGAAGTTCAGTGCTAAGAGCACGGACCCAGTGCCTTGTCAGAATGACTCCTGTGAACCACCAGATGATGGAACTTCGGTGTGGCGAGTGGGTGAGTGGGGAAGCTGTTCGCAGGCCTGTGGGGGCGGAACCCAGTCCCGCACTGTTGTCTGTGTGAATAAAAACAATCAGGCGGTTCCGGAAGATCGATGTAAAGAAGCTAAGCCAGCCAGCACCCAGGCCTGTAATTCACAGGTCTGCACAGGTAATCCGACTTGGAATGTTGGCCCTTGGGGAGCTTGTTCGGCCTCTTGTGGTGGTGGAAGTCAAACAAGAACTGTTGAGTGTCGTGACTCCAGCGGTGTTCGTCCTGACAGTGTTTGTACGGTTGCGAAACCCGCCACTCAGCAAGCTTGTAATACTCAGGGATGTGCGTGCACACCAGTCGATAAGACATTGAAATACACAGTGCCATCCGGAAATAATAAGGTGGATATCTTGGTGGTCGTTGATGACTCTTCTTCAATGACTCCGGATAACCAAAAATTGGCGGAACGTCTCAATGGTTTTGTGACTAACCTACAGAACAATAGTTTGGATTGGCAAATGTGTATCACCACAACGGATGTGGGTTACTACGAAGGTCGACCCATTGTTTGGTCAGGAACTTCCACTCGAGTGGTAAATAAGACCACTGCGAATTTGTCGACGGTGTTTCAACAAACAATTAATGATATCGGATCGGGCTACAGTAATGACGAGCAGGGGATTAAAGCGTCTATTTTCTCATTGTTGAATAATACTCAGTATCCGTGCTACCGCAAAGAAGCGGCCTTTGCCGGTATTATTATTTCAGATGAGGACGAGCGGTCCGTTGGTGGAAATCAGAGCTTGAGTTCACAACAGTTCCATCCCCTCGGAATGCAAAATTATCCAGGCTCTTTCGTGAACATCGCAAATGCCATCTTCGGTGAAGGTAAACGCATGGCAGTTAACAGCATCGTAGTTCGAGATGCACAATGTAAACAGACCCAAGATCCTCAGGGGAGTCCTTCATACATTGGAGTTAAGTACATGGAACTCTCCAATTTGACGGCTGGTTCGATCGGAAATATCTGTGATAGCGATTACTCAACCAACCTGAAGTATTTTAATGATGCGATTTTAGCGGCTGTCAGTAGTGTTCAGCTTCAGTGTGTACCATCTGGAGCGCCAACCGTGACACTGCCAACGGGTTACACTTGGTCGATTGCTGGTTCAACAATCACAGTCACTCCGGCGATGCCCGCAGGAACGACGATGTCAGTTAACTATAAATGCTGTCCGTAGGAGAAACTTATGCAGAATAGTACAAAAAAAATTGGTTTACTCTATGGTTTGATTGTGGTTGCCGCCTTCCTCGCGTTTGTGGTGACATATTATCAGAAAAACAAAGAGCTCACTTTAGAAGAGCGCACCGAGCAACGGGCCTTTCTCGTGGGTAAACGCTTGATCGAATCACATTTTGAACAAAAGACGTTTATTCAAAGCCAAGGGAGCCAAGAGCGTGGATTGGCTTCGAACGGAAGTTTATATATTGTGAAGAAGAACCTCAGTGGCGATGTTGGCCGCGATGCCTGGGGACAGCCTTTCTCCTTTCAGGTTCAAGGGGATGGAGTTAAGAATTCCACGCTCTATATTTGGTCTAGTGGTGCGAATGGCAAAGCCGATTTTCGCAATATTAAAGAGTTGATGGCCCAGGGGGCCGTCGGCGACGATATTTTGGTCTCAATACCATTTTAACGTCGTCCTCCATTTGGGTTTGTATAATTTCTGACGACCACTGAATCTCAGTGGTCGTTCATCATTTGAAGGATGATTGATAACGATGGAGGAGCTATGGGAAAGCAAACGCGCAGAGAAATGCTCATTACAGGTCTGGGACTGGCCATCGGAGGCTGTGTTTCTTCCCCTAAGAAATCGGATACCAATTCCGAGAAGATTGGTCAGAAAGCACAGCGCGAACCCAGCAATCAATCGGATGGAGGCCAAGCTCGATTGTCTTCGCCTTGGAAAGAAATGCAAACGCACTATGATTGTATCGTGGTTGGTTCCGGATACGGAGCCTCGGTGGTGGCCGCAAGACTCGCTGGGCAGTTTAAAGAGTTGGCCGTCTTCGAACGTGGTAAAGAGTGGGTGCCTGGCGAATTTCCAGAGAGTTGGAATGAGCTGGCCGTCAATTTGCGTTCCGAGCTCAACGCCCATGCACTCATTGATATTGCTCCTGGCACTGATATTGATATTGTATGTGGCAATGGTTTGGGTGGCACATCTCTGATTAATGCTGCGATTTCAATTCGTCCCGAAATGAATGTCTTCCAACAGTCAGAGTGGCCAAAGGCCATTCAGAAGGCAGCGGCGTCGGGAGAGTTAGAGAATTACTATAAAAAAGCTGAGTCAGTCTTACAGCCCAACAGTTTGAATCAAAAACGATTTGCCAAATCCCAACTTCATCAAAAAATTACTGTGGGGAGTTCTCGGTCTCATGGCGAGTTGAAATTAAATATTAGAAATGAAGATTATTCGGAGACGTCGGCTAACGAGTTTGGTCAGATTCAAAGCCCGTGTCAACAGTGTGGAAACTGCTGTACGGGGTGTAATTTTGGCGCCAAAAATGTGCTAGGCACCAACTATCTTGCAATGGCACGCAATACCGGGGCCAAAATTTTTACCCAGGTCGAAGTCGTTCGAATTAACAAAAAGAGCGATCACTATGAATTAGTGATCATGTTGATTCCGATGGCAGGGTATCGAGTTCAAAAGACTGTGACGGCACAGCACGTTTTTCTGGGAGCAGGCTCCAAAGGTTCTACCCAAATTTTGATGCGTTCACAGACTGATGGGTTTCAATTTTCGAGCGCATTGGGAACTCGATTGTCAGCGAATGGCGATGTGATGGGGTTTGCTTATAACACTGATTCAAAAACAAATATTATTGCCCTAAAAAAGGACGAGGTCGCTAAGAAAAATCTGTCAGCTCGACCTGGCCTAATCATTTCGACCTACGCGGATTATCGAAAACCGTCGCTTGATGGATCGGTGAATTCACAGTTTCTGCTTCTTGACGGTGTGGTGCCGAGTTCCTTGGCGCCACTGGTGGCCTACTCATTTGCGAGGGTGGCAAAAACACGACCTGATTTATTGAATCCGACCAAATCTCCAGAAAAGGAAATACGGATTAATCTGGATATTGATCAAACCGATGGGGTGAGTGAGGAGGGAGCGTTGAATCACTCCGTACTGTACTTTGCCTGTGGACATGATTCTTCTGGTGGTAAATTTATT
>JBILOD010000205.1:0-7054 GCA_044374645.1 Pseudobdellovibrionaceae bacterium
TTCGTTGAGGTCCAAGCAATAACGCTTGGTTTCAGTCGTGAATCATTTCCTTTGGAGGTTTTATGCCAGCAATTAACCAACCTGCCCCCCAATTCACTGCTCAAGCCGTCATTGATGGTGGTGAATTTAAAGAAATCAAACTCTCTGACTACAAAGGAAAGTGGGTTGTTTTATTTTTTTACCCCCTCGATTTTACTTTTGTTTGTCCGACAGAAATCACTCAATTTCGTGATTACCTAAAAGAGTTTAAGACTCTCGGAGCAGAAGTGATTGGGGCCTCCGTGGATTCAGTATTCTCCCATCAACGTTGGATTAAGGATGACCTTAAGGACCTCCACTATCCGCTGATCGGGGATATCACTAAGCGCATTGCTCGCGATTATGGCGTACTTTTAGAGGAGCAAGGCATCGCCACACGTGGCACGTTCATCATTGATCCCCAACAAAAAATTCAATACATGGGGATTCATAATCTTGATGTTGGTCGCGATGCCGCTGAAATTGTGCGAGTATTAGCGGGCTTGCAATCTGGAGAACTCTGCGCGGCGGGCTGGCATAAGGGTGACAAACACATCAAAGCCTAAACTCAAACTCGGGCGACAGAGCCCATAGAATATTAGTCATTGTTCTATGGGCGGTGATCAATAGTAACTGGTGAAAAATGAATCAAAAATACTTTGAATTTCTCAAGAACCGATTTCCTGACTTGTCTGAGTCTGCCGCCGAGCTAATCTCAGACAAATTAGTTTCACCCTACACTGTAGAACTTCCCGTTGCGCTCTTAGAGCAGGCCCAAGTTGTGGTCAAACAACTTTATGGGCTTCGCGAGACAACAGCCTATCAGGCTTTTGTTCAACAAATGGCTCCCGAAAGTGCCCAAGCAGATCCTGGCAATAAATCCATCTGCATGAGCTACGACTTTCATGTGGATGATTCTGGCCAACTCAAACTCATTGAGATCAACACCAATGCCGCTTTTTTGTTGATGGGATTTTTGTTATACCAATGCAAACAAGCACCATTACCCATTCCCGACTTTTCTTTGAACGAGTTTTTTCAAAACTGTAAAACAGAGGCGGCACTCTGTAATTTGCCCTTCGCTAATGTAGCGATTGTCGACGAAGCCCCCTCATCGCAACGGTTGTTTATTGAGTTTCTGCTCTATGAACAGCTTTTTAAAGAGTTTGGCTGTTCTGTCTCTATTAATGATCCTAAAGATATTCAGCGCACCGCAGACGGCCTCTATGTCAACGACAGAAAAATAGATTTTATTTATAATCGAACCACCGATTTTTACCTCGATCATGAGAATAGCTCAGGCATTAGGGCCGCCTACCTCAATCACCAAATCGCCTTGAGCCCGAACCCCCATGAGTATTTACTCCTGGCCGATAAAAAGCGACTCATTGAGTGGAGCCTTGAGTTAAGGCATCCCGGGCCATTTTATGATCACCTTGCGCCAATTCGAAATAATTTACTCGAGACTGATTATCTGACCCAAACCAACAGCGCTGAGATTTGGGGTCACAAAAAAAAATACTTCTTTAAACCACTGACCTCTTTCGGTTCCAAGGGCAGTTACCGCGGCGAAGGCATCAGTCGTTCCTACTTCGACCAACTCATTAATAATAACTGCCTGGCTCAAGAATACTGCCCGCCGGATGAAAGAGTCTTTGAGGCTCCTGGCTTTCCTTCTTCCAAGCTTAAATACGATTTGCGTTTTTACGCCTACCAAGATCGCGTCCAACTTGTTGTGGCCCGACTCTATCAAGGGCAGGTCACCAATTTGAGAACGCCTCTCGGTGGCTTTGCTCCAGTCGTATTTAGATGATCGAAACGTGCTGATGTGTGGCCGATCATCGGCCTTAATTTTCTTCTTTCTTTTACTAGACTGAGTTTTGGGTCGGAGTGCGCCTTGCAATATTCAAGGGCTTTGCCTATTAACCTTTTTTTGAGGACCCATACTATGATGAAAACTGCGGACAACCAGAATCTCGAGAACATCCTGCGCGACCACTTTGGGCTCAAAGAATTCCGTAAAGGTCAAAAAGAGATCATCCAAGGCTTAGTTCAAAATCAAGACCTTCTTGCCGTGCTACCGACGGGTGCCGGTAAATCTCTTTGCTATCAAATCATGGCCCTCTATAAACAACAACTCATCGTCGTTATTTCCCCTCTCATCGCGTTGATGCGCGATCAGGTCGCGAGTCTTCATAAATTGGGAATTCCTTCGGGTTGCCTCTATGCGGGCCAAGATATTTTAGAAAAACGGGCCATTTTTGCGGCCATTAATCAAGGTGGGCCATTCATACTGTATCTCTCTCCTGAGCGTGTGCAGAAAGAGGGTTTTGCAAAGTGGGTGAAAGAGCAATCCATAGGACTTTTCGCTATTGATGAGGCCCATTGTATTTCTCAGTGGGGTCATGATTTTCGTGAAGAGTACCATCAACTCGGCCTTCTCAAGGACTTGCGTCCGGACGTGAACACGCTGGCGCTCACGGCATCCGCCACGCCAATGGTGCTCACCGACATCACCAAATCTCTCAAAATGAATGCGCCACTGCGAATGATTCACGGTTTTTATCGCCCCAACCTATACTATCAAGTCGAATCTTGCATGGATGAGGATCACAAGAACCTCCTCCTCCAGAAGGCCATTCGTCGTTTTCCTGAAGGCCGGGTGCTTGTCTATTGTGGCACTCGCAACAACACAGAAGAGATTGCAAAATATTTGTCCCAGTATTTTCCAAAAGTGGGTTACTACCATGCTGGACTACAAACTAAGCTACGCACCAGCGTGCAAGAAGCCTATATAAAGGGTCAATATCGCATCTTGGTGGCCACCAATGCTTTCGGGATGGGTATCGATCAACCCGATGTGCGTCTTGTTGTTCACTATAATATTCCCGCCGATATCGATTCGCTTTATCAGCAGATGGGACGAGCCGGTCGCGATCAACAAAACTCTACGTGTTTAGTTCTCTACAGTAAGAAGGATAAAGGCTTGCAGTCTTTTTTCATAGAGTCAGCAGAGGCACCACGCCCCATCAAAAATAAACGTTGGCGCTCACTCGATGCACTTCTTGCTTACGTTGAAGAATACAAATGTCGACATGCGTACATTCTCAATTATTTTAGCGATAGCCATAAACTCCATGAGTGCGGACACTGTGACATCTGCGATCCAAATTCGGATCGCAAAGTTTCAGAGCGGGAACACAAAGTGGTGCTCCGAAAGAAACATTGAAAATCGGTTATATCTCGCTCGCTAAACCGCGTGTTTGAGCGGTCGAATAGAATTCCACCCACCCTGAACCCAAATGGTAAACCGCAGTTTCAATCTGTAGAGCGTCAGTTTTCAGTTTAGAGGCCACAATTTCCGATCTAGCCACTAAATCGCGGGCTACACCGGCGGCGTTTGCCTTGGCCTCGCTCACATACCCTTTGGATGGCTCTCGTCCCAGAAATTTTCGGATTCGTGGATGGATATCCTTAACCAGAGCATTCAGGGCCGGCGATCCAGCATCACCACCTCCGAGTGTGGCAAGGGCTGCCTTAACAGCACCGCACGACTCATGGGCCATGACGACTAACAAATGCGAACCGAGATGCTCGAGCGCATACTCAATGCTCGCAATCGCCGCATCGTCGAGAGCCTCTCCAGCAGTGCGGACCACAAAAATCTCACCTAGTTTCTGATCAAACAACACTTCGGGTGGAACTCGCGAATCAGAACACGAAAGCACAATCGTATGTGGTTTTTGACCGGCTATTAGTCGTTTGCGGTCTTCTTTGGACTGACCATCCTTTCGTAACATTCCCTTCATATACCGGGTGTTTCCATTCTTAAGCCAGCGAAAGGCTGTTTCTGCAGAAACTCCAGACTCTGCATGGGCCTGATGGGAGCCCTTGCTGGGCTTTTCATCGTGAGACTTCGGGTTACATTTTTCATCGGTAACGGCAACGTGCTCCGTGCTTTGGTGTTTTGGCTTGGACTTTTCACGATGTGCCTGATGCTCCTCGTTAGGGTCATCTTCATGGGGGAGGGCTTTGTGATTCACTTCCTGATCGTGCTTTTCGGTCTGAGCCGAACCTTTTTTTACCTCGTGAGTAGGTGAATCAACTTTAGAGCACGACGGTTGTGCCAAAATTGCCAATAAGGAGAGTACAAGAAACTTTTTCTGTGCATTCATGTTGAGGCCTCGCTGTTAGTCTAGTTGCCCCTCTCATCGTCATTTTCGAGCTAGACTAAAGGGTAGCCTCACAAAAATATTGTGTTGAGGTGAATTCCACAGCGATTTCAGAGTCATATTTAATCTTTTTGATTGGTCATGAAGATCGACAATAAACAGAACAATCTCACTTTAATTCAACGTCAGGCAAAACCACAGGTGATCGTTTCTGTTCAGCGGCTCGTGCTGTCGGCTCTGCGTCTGTAAAGGTAGCGCTACCTTCAATTGGCTTTTTCTCTTCAGCTTTTGTAGCCTCTCCAGAAGGTGTGGCTTCAGGAACAGTCGCTCCATCACTAGGTCCCTCTTCGAGCAACTCTCGTTTAAAAACAGCTATATCATTGATCAACTTTTGCTTGGGGTCATCTGACGATTCGTTGATCGGCAGCTTCATATTCCCAAGGCCCCAACGCAAACGCATTCCGACTTGAGTCTTCTCTCCAATATCACCAAGGATTTTTTTGGTCTCTACGGCCCCTTTCATTTTCTGATGCACCTCAGACAGAACAGACCAATTTTCAGCCGCTGAACCTAGCTCCCAATCCCCGAGAACAAAGGTCTTAAAGATCCCAAACTGACTCTTAACTAAGGGTGATACTTGGCCGAGTGTCATCTTCACTAGAGTATTCATTCTGACTTTCAATAACCACTTCGCGAGTTCTCGGTCGGCTAAAATCGTTTTAATATAAGCGGGCATTTGAGCTGTTTCTGCCGTTTGAGTTTGATCATACTTCAGGGCGTCTTCGATCATCGACAACATCGTCATTTTTTGAAAGCCACTGTTTTGTTCTGCGTGTTCGTCTTGAATTTCATTCACTCGACTCATCGCCACAGCAAGGGCCTCAACGTTTTCATCTGGCGCTCCGGTAAACGGAATCCAGGAATCCTCAGGTGGACCGGCATCAATGAGGTCGCGCACTTTTTTGAAGTACTCTTGAGCCGCCGAGTTGGCGAGCTTAAGTCGCTTTTCTTGGTCCTTCTCAGTGTTTGCTTGTGCGATTTGATATTCGAAGGTCATCATATATTTTGCGGCCTCAACGACTTTAGCTGAAAGCGCCTGACTTCCAAGCATGTGATCCCAGGATTGACCGCGCACCATTGACGCTACAGCAGGTTTACTGACATCATAGATCTCGTTCATTTTTCCGAGCAATTCACCCATGGTTGAAGACATACCGTCGAGCTTTCCCGACATCGCTTTCATATCATTTCCCAACGTTACAAGCGTCTTATTCATACTGGTGATTTGCTCGACCAAGTTACCCATTTTACCATCCATGCCATCAATCTTCTGAACCAAAGAGGCCATCTTTTGATCCACTTTTCCCAATTGGTTGTTCATTGAAGTCATGGTTGTGTTCATGCCACCAAGGGTTCCATTCATTTGGCCCATAGTTCCATTCATCTTACCCATCGTTGTCTGCACAACATTAATCGAACCTGACATTTTCACCATGGTCGTATTCATGCCATCCATTGTCGTGGTCATATGCCCCATTTTTCCATCCATGTTCGTCATTGTTTTCTGCATACCACCCATGGTGGTATTCATATGGCCCATCTTGTTGTCCATGCCAGCCATTTTCTGATCCATGCCTCGCATGGTTTCATTCATGCCACTCATGGTTTGACTCATACCCTTCATGGTCTGATTCATATCTTGCATGGTTTTATCCATCGATTGAGTCGTCTTGTTCATTTGATCGGTCGAATTATACATTCCACGGAGTTGTTGGCGTTGTTCACAAGCCATCAAAAATAGCACCGATACTAATAGTAGATTTGTTTTATTGGCAGCCATAGACACACTCCTCCGGCTTTATTCGAAGCAAGTATTGGGCCAAAGTAAATATCTGTTGTTTATAGTTAGGTCCATTTCTTGACAAATTCTGTTACATTTATCAACCTAGGTGTCACTTTCCGTCATTCACGCACGGAAGCAAATAGCCGTTTTACCAGGGATATAGTGAACTCTCCGATTTGCCGAGTTTAATCCGACCTAGGACTTTGAAATACCCCAACTGGCATATTTATAGCAGGCTTCAACAGAAACATAAGCTTGCAATAAGGAAATGCCTCGTTAATCCATATCCCATAGCTACAAGGGGATGGCATGCTTGTTTTTCGAAGGAGTCAATTTGAGTGTGTTTCGAAAAATCTCTGATCATTTGAAAATATCGCCGGTAAAACTCAAAGTCCTATTGGTCTGGCTAACGAGCTTTCTCTTTGTTAGTGGAGCTTCTTCGAATGAAAAGAACCCGGATGGAGGAGTTCGAGGCCTTACCTTTGCGGAGTTTCAAATACTTGTTCAAGAATTGGCACCAAAGGTAAACATTTTCAGTGAGCTTTGGCTTCAAGATCCGAAAGCTGAGTTTTATGGAGGCACCAGTAGGGATTTCGTATATTGGGTGAAAGGTCAATTCAAGTTCTCCCAGAATCGTGAAATGGCAATGATCTTGGCCTCAAAGTTACGAGCTTTGCCCGTTATACATGTGAGAGACTTTATAGCTCTTGATTCGGATATCGACGTGATTAGCAATAAGATCATCAAATTTCTGCCGGAAAGCTATGGCATCAATTCAAAAATCGATGTTCGCACTTCTGATCTGTTTGATAGAAGCAAACCAGCTGGTCTAAATGAATATTTGCAAGGTTACATCCCTGCAGAAAAAATGCGTCTTGCACAGAATGGTTTTATAGGTCTTGGTGAATTCGGAAATGGTCTTGAAGAAATCTATAACGATCATCTTACTGTCCACTTCAGTAGTCCTGAGGATTTTTCCAGAAGTGAGTATTATAGGCGTGGAATAAATCATCCGATCTTG
>JBILOD010000269.1:0-5761 GCA_044374645.1 Pseudobdellovibrionaceae bacterium
GGTCTGGGGATACGACGAGTATCCCAACACGCGCACCGTCGACAATCACATCCTTAAGCTACGACAGACCTTCAGAGAGCACTTTTTTGAAACTGTCCGAGGCGTTGGCTATCGCTTTAAAAAGGAGAGCTAGGTGAGATTCCCTTTCTACCTTTTAACACTCACGCTCCTAATGTTGACCCAGCAAAGCTTAGGAGAAGTTCCGTCCAATTCTGATTTACTGAAAATGGTGTCTACACCTCTTCAGGATTACATAAAAAATAAACCTGATCTTTTTTTTCAAAGGAGCCTGACACTCCTCGATAATGAGAATCTTGATCTAGTTGCGCGCTCAGCCGTGGTCGCCAATGTTCAAAATGCACTTCGTAGTGGTTTTGCTCCCACTGATCAATTTAATCACATTGAAGGGATTAATAAGATCTCGGTGGCTTTTTCTGCCAACAAACAAATGGGAGGATCTCATAACTTTGCGTTGGACTTTGAAATCGCTACAGAAAAAGTGAATCCGAATTTTCAAATTGAACTTTTTCAGGGCACCACAAAATTGGCGTCATTGACACAGAATCAATTCTCCGGTCGGCCTGGTCCCTATCCGGTCTATATCGCCCACTATGAAAAATGGTTTGGATCGTTTGCCCCGGGCAAATACACCTTAGCCATTGTCCTCGGCGGACAAACTCACAAATTACACTTTCTGTGGGATGAATTTCCGGCTCCTTCAAAGTGGCCCCCATTCAAGCCCACTAAAAAACTGGACAAGCTTAAGGGTTTGGCGGAGTGGAATAACTATCAGAGCGAAAATTTTAATCCTCAGCTCGATATTAGGAGAGTTTATCTTTCCTTGCATCCAAAAATCGGGGAAGCCCCTTCTTGGAGGGAGACCTGGGAGCCAGGACTTCCAACACAAATGGCTTTCCCTCTGCTTTCAACACCCTCTCCGGTCCTTGGAACCACTTATGCAGAAATTAAATCTTGGGGTTCTTTAGATGTTGTTCAGGTGCTTAACTATTTGCAACCTGCACCTTAGATTTACCGCCCACAAAGACTTTACTCACTGGATTTGCACCCGCTTCATAAAACAGGCCCTGCCAATCTTTGTCGATGATTTGTAAGTCCGCTCTAAATCCTTTTTGTAGAGTACCGACATCATTCAGACCAAGGGCGTGAGCTGCACCCACTGTCCATGCGCTGATGATTTCTGGCAGACTCATCTTCATGTGCAAGCGAGCGAGCAAGCCTACCAATTGAACGTCCTGACTCGGACAGCTTCCGGGATTAAAATCCGTAGCCAATGCCACACGCGCTCCCCGTTCAATCAATTGACGGGCCGGCGGATAGGCGCACTTCATGTAAAGGTCCGCCATCGGTAGTAACACCGCTGTCGTCTCCGAATGCGCCACCAGATCAATTTCTGAATCACTGAGTTGTATCACGTGATCGGCACTCTGTGCTCCCAACTCCACGGCGAGGCGCGTTCCCCCCGATAGAGATAATTGATCAGCGTGAATCGTTAACGCAAACCCAAGATCTTTTGCCCTTTGCAAATATTTTTGAGCGGCAGGCACCTCAAAAAAATTCGACTCAATAAATATATCCACGCGATCAGCAAGGCGCTTTTTTTTGATTTGAGGTAAAACGACTTCTGTCAAATGCTGCAAGTAACTTTCTGTATTTAAAAATTCAGGTGGTTTCGCATGGGCGCCCAAAAATGTAGTGACCACCCTCGGGCCCTTGAGTTGACGAGCCACTTCCAGTTGCTTGAGTTCACCCTTGAGTTCAAGCGCGTAACCTGACTTCACCTCAACGGTAGTTACTCCTTGAGCTAAAAAATTATCGATACGTTTTTGAGAAAGTCGCAGAAGCTCTGGTTTTGAGACAGCTCGGGTGTCTCGCATGGTGGAAAGAATTCCGCCGCCACTTTGAGCAATTTCTTGATAAGTGGCCCCCTGGCAGCGCATCTCAAACTCATTCCACCGATTCCCGGCAAAAACTGTGTGAGTGTGGCAATCAATCCATCCTGGTAAAACAGTCTGCCCTTTGGCGTCGTATTCTCTGGTAACAGTTATTTTCTTAGAGCGATTTTTATTGAGCTCTGTCAGGGCTCCCCGCAATTTGGCTTCGGGCCCAACCCAAACGATCTGATCCTTGGCTATCAAAACCGCGGCCTTTGTGATCACCCCAAGGTCTTCCGATTGAATTCGTCGGCCTGCCTTCTTCCAAGCGCCCTGCAAGGTTAGCAACTGACTAATGCCACGAATAAGTACGAGCCCCATAATACCCTCATCTCAAATAGAAGGAGGTACCACATCAGGTCGGTGTTCTAAAAATCCCCTATGAGAAGACCGGAAAACGAGTTCGGAGCGGAGCCGAAGGGATAAAATCCCGGAGGCGAGCACCGCTTGTTCGAGGCTTTACGGTGTTCTCATAGGGGATTTTTAGTGCACCGACCTGTCGCCTTCTCCCCCGAACATTTCGCTATAGGCTCTGCGCTCTGAACTCTCAACTTTAGGTGATGTGCCCAGAGCCATGCGCTTTAAACTCAATTATCTTTTAGCTTTGCCTTGATTTGCAACCGCTTCCATCGCCTTGGCAACTTCTTCCGGATCTCCAACAAAACGTTTGCTGATCACTTTCAAATCTTTATCCAGAGTATAGACCAATGGAATCCCTGTCGGTAAATTCAGCTCCATGATTTGCTCCGGAGTCATATTTTCAAGGTGCTGTACCAAAGCTCTAAGACTATTGCCGTGCGCGACCAAAGCCACCTTTTGCCCCTTAAGAACCTGAGGAACAACAACCTCTTTCCAGAATGGAATGAAGCGAGCCACAGTGTCTTTCAATGACTCACAGGCGGGAACTTCGTTGCGCGGAACATCATTGTATCGAGGATCATGACTTGGGTGCCTAGGATCTGAGCTATCCATTGCAGGTGGAGGAGTATCATAGCTACGGCGCCAAATTTTAACTTGGTCCTCACCATGTTTAGCGGCGGTTTCAGCCTTATTGAGGCCCTGTAAAGCCCCATAGTGCCTCTCATTCAGGCGCCAGGTCTTTTCAACAGGAATCCAAAGCATATCCATTTCATCTAAAACTAACCAACAGGTGCGAAGCGCGCGTTTCAACACCGAAGTATAGGCGCGATCGAATTTGAAACCCTCTTTTTTGAGCGCTTGACCAGCTTTTTTGGCCTCCGCGATTCCGAGTTCAGAAAGATCAATGTCTTGCCAACCGGTAAAACGGTTCTCTTTATTCCATAGACTTTCGCCGTGCCTAATTAATACGACCTGGTACATGTACCTACCCCTTCTGCAAATGATTGCTGACTAATGAAAAAATCGGTAGCATAACCCTTGTCTGAAATCACCAAAAAAGGATTAATTGTGGACAATCAGCAATTCACAAATCGCAACAATTTAGAATACATTGAACAACTTTATTCACAATACAAGTCTGACCCTCAAAGTGTCTCCAGCGACTGGAAGATGTTTTTTGATGGTGTGGAGTTTGCACAAGGCACAAGTCTTGGTCTTTCGAGCAAAGAGCTGGATGTTTATCACCTCATTTCAGCCTACCGAAATTACGGCCATTTTGAAGCCC
Organism: Pseudobdellovibrionaceae bacterium; assembly: GCA_044374645.1. Taxonomy (GTDB): domain Bacteria; phylum Bdellovibrionota; class Bdellovibrionia; order Bdellovibrionales; family Bdellovibrionaceae; genus CAUJGP01. Next base: position 3,598 of record JBILOD010000269.1, read on the forward strand.
AAGTCGACCCTCTCAGCAACACACAAACGCCCTCGGAAGAGTTGTCACTCAGCCGATTCAATTTAAAAGATTCCGATCTCAATCAGTCATTTCAGATTGGCAGCATCGTTGGCAAACCCAACGCCAAACTCAAAGACATTATTGCTCATTTACGCCAGTGTTACTGTGGTAAACTTACCGTTCAAGCGGCAGAAGCTCTACCGAACATTCGAAATTTCTTCATCAAGGAATTCGAACAACCGTCTACTTTCAAAGTAACAAATGAAGAGAAACTCACTGTTCATTCGATTCTCAACAAAACAGAGGGATTGGAGAAATTCATCCATACTCGATTTGTAGGTACCAAGCGCTTTTCGGTTGAAGGCGGAGATGCTCTTCTTCCGATGTTGGATGCTCTCACGACTAAGGCTGCGAAGGCCGGTGTCGAAGAGATCGTCTTTGGCATGGCCCATCGCGGCCGCCTCAACGTGCTCGTGAACTACATGGAAAAAAATGTCGGCCATTTGTTGGCGGAGTTTTCAGGCCCGGTGGAACTCACCGAAAAGCTTGAGAACTACGATAGCGACGTGAAATATCACATGGGTGCCCACGTCACTAAAAAAACTCCTTATGGAAACTGTGAAGTAACCATGGCCTACAACCCTTCTCACCTCGAAGCCGTAAACCCAGTCGTCATTGGAATGGCACGGGCGGCACAGCGTATTCGTAAAGACACTGAGAAACGCAAAAAAGTAATCCCGTTACTGATTCACGGAGATGCCGCATTCGCGGGTCAAGGGATCGTGGCAGAAACCCTTCAGATGTCACAAGTGCGCGGCTACCGTGTGGGCGGCACCATCCATCTCGTAATCGATAACCAAGTTGGATTCACAACTAATCCTGAAAACAGCCGCAGTTCACACTACGCTTCCGACATCGCAAAGATCTTGGCGATCCCTGTTCTCCATGTGAATGGTGACGATGTGGAATCTTGTATCCGAGCTATTGACATCGCTCTTCGCTACCGCCAACAGTTTGGTCAGGATGTTGTTATCAACATGACTTGCTACCGCCGCTTTGGCCATAACGAGGGTGATGAACCGGCATACACCCAACCGCAGATGTACGAAATCATCCGAAAGCACCCAACTCTTCGAGAAATCTACAGCAAACAACTCGCTTTTGAAAATGTGCTCGCGGCAGATCAGGCTGAGAGATCCTTCAATGACGAAATCACTCGTCTACAAACAGTTTTAGATGAGATCAAAACGAAACCATCTAAAATTCCGACACGTAAATTCGAAGGGCCTTGGGCTGGACTTCGTCGTGGAACAGCAGAGGACTTTGAAAAAGCCACTGACACCACTGTTGATATCAAAGTTTTGCAATCGGTGGGTGAAACTATCGCTAGTTTTCCAAAGAATTTCAGTCCTCACCCTAAACTCCTGAAACTTCTCGAAAGCCGTCGCAATATGGCTCAAGGTAAAGAATCGATTGACTGGGGAATGGGTGAATTGCTGGCGTACGGAAGCTTATTGCACGAAGGTACTTCGATTCGTTTGACGGGGCAAGATGTTTGCCGAGGTACGTTCACTCACCGTCACGCGGTTCTCTGTGACCACAAGACCGGTGAATATTATGCCGCTCTAGATACCATCAACGGCGACAAAGTTGAATTCTGTGTCTATGACAGCGTTCTCTCCGAGTATGGCGTGCTTGGATTTGAATACGGTAACTCTATTTACGACCCTCGATTTTTAACTCTTTGGGAGGCACAGTTTGGCGATTTCGCTAACGGCGCCCAAATCATCATCGATCAATTCATTGCCGCCGCAGAAACTAAATGGCAGCAAACCAGCGGACTCGTGATGTTATTACCGCACGGTTTTGAGGGCCAAGGCCCGGAACACTCCAGTGCCCGTCTCGAGCGCTTCCTGCAATTGTGCGCCCAGAACAACATCCAAGTGATGAACCTTACAACACCGGCTCAAATTTACCACGCTCTTCGCCGCCAAATGCATCGTCCATTCCGCAAACCGATGGTGGTGATGTCTCCGAAACTATTGCTTCGTCATCCTAAAGCGATTTCTACTTTGGAAGACCTCGCTAAGGGTACTTTCCAAGAAGTTATCGACGATGCTGCGGCCACCGCTGCGAACGTTGAGCAAGTCATTCTTTGTTCTGG